>CAYGXT010000317.1:0-4282 GCA_964353695.1 uncultured Myxococcaceae bacterium | reverse complement strand
ATGAACATGACCAACAACGTGCTCCTGAACACCCACCGCGGCGAGCCGTTCGCCTTCCTGAACGACCGCGAGGCGGCGAAGCTCGGGATCGCCAACGGTGACAAGGTCAGGGTCACCAGCAACGTGGGCTCGATGCTGATCCAGGCGAAGCTCTCGGCCTCGTGCCGGCCCGGACAGGTGATCGTGTACAACGGCTTCGAGCCGTACATGCACGAGGGCTGGTACAGCCAGGCCGACGTCGAGCCGGGCCATGTGAAGCCCCTGGGCCTCGTCGGGAACTACGGCCAGCTGAAGTACCGGCTGTTCTCCTGGCAGCCGATCCCGGCGGACCGGGCGGTGCGGGTCGACGTGGAGAAGGCGGTCTAACCAAGTCATTGCCGTGCGAGAGCCCACGGGCTCCGCGCGCTATGAAGGAGTCCTACGAGATGGGAACGATCACGACCTCGAAGCGTCAGCTCGCCTGGGTCTTCGACCTGAACAAGTGCATTGGCTGCCAGACATGCTCGGTGGCCTGCAAGGTGCTCTGGCCGGGAGAAGATCCGGGGACTGAAGCGCAGTGGTGGATGACGGTGAACACCCAGCCGGGCAAGGGCACGCCGAAGGGCTGGGAGAGTATGGGGGGCGGCTACGACGCGGCCGGCAAGATCAGCCTGGGCCACATTCCCACGGACGAAGAAGTGGGCGGCGGCTGGGACTTCAACTACGACGAGGTGCTCCGCGGCGGGCATGCGAACGGCACCAAGCATCTGCACAAGATTTCCGGCTCCAAGACCTGGGGCATGAACTGGGACGAGGACGAGGGCGGCGGGGAGTTTCCGAACGCCTACTACTTCTACCTGCCGCGGCTGTGCAACCACTGCACGAAGCCGGCCTGCCTCGAGGCCTGCCCGAACGACGCGATCTTCAAGCGGGAGGAGGACGGCCTCGTGCTGCGGGACGAGGGCAAGTGCAAGGGCGCGCAGATGTGCCGGCGCGGCTGCCCCTACAAGAAGATCTACTACAACCGCACGCGCAACGTCAGCCAGCACTGCATCGGCTGCTTCCCGCGCATCGAGCAGGGTGTGGCGCCGGCCTGCGTACGGCAGTGCCCGGGGCGGGCTGCCTTCATCGGCTATCTCGACGACGAGAGCACGGCGGTCGGCAAGCTCGTGACGCGGTGGAAGGTGGCGCTGCCGCTGCATCCGGAGAAGGGGACGCATCCGAACGTGTACTACATCCCGCCGCTGGCGCCGGCCCCGCTGCGCGAGGACGGGAGCTTCGACGAGTCGGGGTCGCGGATCCCGCCGGCATATCTCGAGTCGCTCTTCGGGCCGAGCGTGCACGGCGCCCTCGACGTGCTGCGCAGCGAGCTCGATCGCAAGCGTCGCGGCCAGGGCTCGGAGCTGATGGACACCCTGATCCTGTACAAGTGGAAGGATGCCCTGGGGCATTTGAGCCGGGATCCGGCCGACATCGTCTGGGAGAAATAGGCCTAGAGCGTCTGGGGCCGCGCGCGAGGCGCGCGGCCCCATGACGCTCAGCAAGGGCGCGTAGCGCCCGCGCAGCGAGCCGGAGGCGAGCGAAGGCCGCCGCTGGCTTAGGCTGGCACTCGGCAGCGCCAGAGCCGGTAGGGCCCCGCGTCCGCGGCATCGACGACCACGAGCCCTGCGGCTTCGAGCCGCTCCTGCACGTCGCGACGCACGAAGGCCGGGAAGTCGTCGCTCTCCAGGTACTCGAAGGCGTGGCGCAGGCGGAAGCGAAGAGCCGCCAGCCGCTGCGACGGCACCCTGTACTCGGCCACCAGCACGCGCTGGCGTGACACGCGCGCGATCTCGCCCAGCACGGCCGTACGCTCAGCCTCGGCCATCTCGTGCAGCGCCATGCAGCAGGTCACGAGGTCGAAGGAGCGGTCCGGGAAGGCGATGCAGCGCGCGTCCATACGCACGAAACGCGTGTGGCCGTCGAGGCCACGGGCGCGCGCCTTGCGCTTGGCACGCAGCAGCATACCGGGCGCGAGATCGACCCCCACGACGCGCGCGCCGCGCGCGGCGAGTGCGAGAGCCACGCCGCCCGTGCCCGTGCAGACGTCGAGGCAGCTCGCGCCGGGCTCGGGCGCGCCGTGCTCGGCGACGCGTGACCAGAGGCTCCCGAAGCCGAGCGCGAGCACGACCGGGTCGTAGAGCGCCGCCACGTGGGACAGGAAGCGAATCTGGCCGGGCCGGGACACGAGCGACGCCTCCTTGCGAAGTGTGCCCAGAAGGGCGCACTCCTCAAACGGGCTCGACGCGCTCGATCTCTACGCGGGTGTCCCGGTCAGTCTGGTTGGGCTCGTAGTGAGCATAGCTCCAGTGCAGATGGCCGTAGTCTCCCACGAGCTGCGTGACCTTGAGGGGGCTCGGCGCCACGTGTTGGTGAGTCTTATGCCCCCGGAACTGGTAGGGCTCCCAGGCGTGGAAGATGTGTACCTGGCCCGGGCGGATGCTGCCCGTCGGCTTGGCGCGCGCCACGAAGGCCGACACGTCGTTGCGTACGCGCACCAGGTCGTTGTCCGCGATCCCTTTGGCCTGCGCGTCCACGGCGTTCAGGTACACCACCGGCTCTCCACGCTGGAGCCGCAGCATGTTCGGCGTGTCACGCCACATGGCGTGGACGCTCCAGCGCGTATGGGCGCTCGTGAGCACGAAGGGATGCGCTCCTCCTGCGGCGGGCGGCTCCTTGAACCTGGGCAGCTCCTCGCCGATGCGCATGAACCAAGGATGGTCGACGTAGAACTGCTGCCGGCCCGTGAGCGTCGGATAGGGGCGCTTCTTCTCCACGAAGTCGCGCAGCGGCACCACGGGCTCGTCCTTCGAGTAGTCGGAGAAGATTCCCGCCGTGCCGCCCTCGGGGCCGAGGCTGCTGATCCGTATGGCTCCGCCGTCGCGCCGCAGGTCCTCGAGCGTGATGCCCTTCGAGGCGCTGGAGACCTTGAGGATGAAGCGGAGCACGTCCTCCTGGGCGTCGGGGCCGAAACGACCATCGTCGCTGAAACGCTCGCCGAGGCCCGCCAGGTCGCAGTCCTCGCCGCGGAAGCCCTTCGTGGCTGTCAGACCGCGCGCCTTCGCCTCCGCCCCCACGCGCTGCGCTAGCAGCGAGAAGATCTCCCACTCCGGCTTCGACTCACCCTGGGGCGGCACCGCGCGGTCGGCAAGCGTGATGTAGGGCACGAAGGCAGCGATGTACTTGATTCCGATCTTCTCGTACCAGCCGGCCGCCGGCAGGATGATGTCGGCGTTGAGCCCCGTCTCGCTCATGCGAAAGTTGACGTCCACGATCAGCCGCGCGGTCTTGAAGAGGGTGTCGCGGATGCGGTCGCCCGAGCGGCTGTGGCGGAGCACGTTGCCGAAGATCGAGACGATGACCGAGGGCGGGGGCGAGCCGGGCGGGGGCGCCATCGGGAAGTGCTTCTTTGCGAGCGCTTCGGCGAGGAAGGGCGCAGTGCCTTCGGGCAGCAGCGCGGGATCTCCGTAGGCGGCGTTCATCGAGTTCGGGCCGAGCCCGCCGTGGACAGCGTGGAAGAGCGTGCTCGGCACGTACATCGACTCGAACTTGCCGCGTACCGCCTTGGGGTCGAGCTTCGCGCGCGCCGCCGTAAGGGCGAGGTACGGCAGGCCGAGCTGGTCCTGCATCGCAACGAGCCCGAGGCCATCGAGGGCGACGAAAGCTCCCGAACGCCAGCCGCCACCGGCCCTGCCGAGGTTGCCCGTGAGCGAGGCGAGCAGGATCTGGGAGCGCTGGATCAGGTCGGAGTGGTAGTGCTTGCACGAGCCCCACTGAGAGATGATCAGCGCCGCGCGCGCCTTCGCGAACTCGCGGGCGAAGCGGCGGATGGCGCCGGCCGAAATCCCCGTGATCACCGCTGCTTTTTCCGGCGTGTTCTCGTGGTCGAGCCTCTCGCGCAGGCGCGAGAAGACTGTGCCCACGGCGACGCTCTCGCCGGAGGCGAGGCGCACCTTCTCACTCACCTCGAGCGCGGGGCGGACGCCCTCGGCGAAGCGAAGCGTCTTCTCGCTGCTTCCCATGCTGCCCGGTGCCCAGACGAGCTTCTTCCCGGCCTCGTCCCAGACGGCGAAGAGCTCGGCGCTACCGCCCTTCACGACGTCGGCTTCGCGCAAGAAGCGCCCATCGTCGGCGCGCACCAGGAAGGGCAGGTCGGTCTGCTCGCGCAGGTAGTCCGCTTGGTGAAGCCCTTCGGAGATCACCACCTGGCAGGCGGCGAGGGCGAGGGCGGCATCGGTGCCCGGGCGCGGTGAGAGCCACAGGT
>CAYGXT010000316.1:0-4290 GCA_964353695.1 uncultured Myxococcaceae bacterium | reverse complement strand
CCCCACTCATGCTGCCGCCTCGCCGTCGGCCTCGCCCAGCAAGATGGCCCCGAGAGTCGCGGCACGCGCTCCGGGCGGCACCGGCATGAAGCGGCCCCGGACCAGCGCCACGACGCGGTCCGAGAGGGCCAGCACCTCGTCGAGCTCGGTCGAGAGCAGCAGCACGGCTCCACCGGCCTCACGCAGCGCAAGGAGCTGCTCGTGTACGAAGCGGGCCGAGCCGACGTCGAGACCTCGCGTCGGATTCACCGCCACCAGCACGCGCGCTCCGGCGTCGAGCTCCCGCGCGACGGCCACCTTCTGGGCGTTGCCGCCGGAGAGCGTGGCCACGTCGCGGTCCGGATCCGGCGGCTCGATCCCGAAGCGCCTCATGACCTCATTCGCCGCAGCGCGTGCGGCCCGCCTGCGCCAGAGCCCGGCGCGGAAGAACCGAGCATCGTCGTAAGAGCTCTTGAGCGCGAGATTTTCGGTAATGCTCATGCCCGGCACGAGCCCGCCCCGCTCGCGCTCGCCCGAGAGGTGCGCGACGCCCGCCGCACGCAGCGTCCGCACGCCCGGCGCTACCGCAAGCCCCAGGATCTCGATCCGGCCCGCCGTCGGAGCTCGCACGCCCGCCAGCACCTCCTCGAGCTCGCGCTGGCCGTTGCCGTCAATTCCGGCCACGCCGACGATCTCTCCCGCCCGGACGCTGAGCTCGAGCCCCTTGAGGCGGCTCGCTTCCCGTGCGCCTGGCGCCTCCAGCCCTCGGAGCGCAAGCGCCGGCGGGCCGTAGTCGACACTTATTGGTGTCGGACGAGAGAGCGGCGGGAGCTGTCGGCCGAGCATGAGCCGGCCGAGCTCCGCGGCATCGGTGTCGCGCGTGATCAGCGTGCCGACCGTGCGACCCCGACGCAGCACGCTGACGCGGTCGGCGAGATCCTGAATCTCGTCGAGCTTGTGGGAGATGAAGATCACGGCCCGGCCTGCGTCGCGCAGCCGACGAAGTGCCGGGAAGAGCGCGATGGTCTCGCCGCTCGTGAGCGCTGCCGTAGGCTCGTCGAGGACCAGCACGCGAGCGCCGCAGCCCACGGCGCGCAGGATCTCCGCGCGCTGCCGCTGGCCCACCGAGAGCTCCTCGACGCGTGCATCGAGGGGCACGTCGAGCGCAAAGCGACGCGCCAGCTCCGCCGTCCGCGCTCGCTCCTGCGCGGGCCGGAACATTGCGCGCCCACCCGGTCCACCAAAGAAGAGGTTCTCGGGCACCGTCATCGCCGGCACCAGAGTCGAATGCTGGTGCACCATCGCGACTCCCGCACGCAGGGCGGAGCGCGGCGACCAGCGCACGAGGTCGACCGGCACGCCATCGATTGCGAGACTGCCTGAGTCCGGCCGGACCAGCCCCAGGAGCACGTGCATCAGCGTCGACTTGCCGGCGCCGTTCTCGCCGAGAAGCGCATGGATCTCGCCGTGCTCGACCGCGAGGCAGACGGCGTCGAGTGCGAGCCGCCCCGGCACGAAGGACTTCGACAGATCGGAGAAGGCGACGGCGGGAGGCCGAGCGCCGGTCAGAAGTTGCCCCGCGGCACCTGCAGCTCGCCCGAGCGGATGCGGGCCGTGTCCTGCTCGATCTCCTGCAGCACGGGCGCCGGGATACGACTCACCAGGCTCGGGTTCAGCACGAAGCTCACGATGCCTTCCTTCATGCCGAGACGAATCGGCGCTGCCTGGAAGCGCCCTTCCTGGACTCGCCTCGCCACCTCGACGAAGGCTGCCGGAATGTCGAGCACGGCGGAGGCCATCACGACGTTCGGCGCCATCTCGTTCTGGTTCCGGTTGGTGCCGAAGGCGTAGACCGTTGCGCCGCGCTGCGCACGCTCCTGCACGGCCTGGAATACGCCACGGCCAGCGTCGTTTACCTGGTGCAGCAGAAAGTCCGCCCCTTCGTCGAGCAGGGCCAGCGCCGCTTCACGCGCGGCACCCACGTCATCGAAGCGGCCGAGAAAGACCTCGCGCACCGAGACCCCCGGCTTCGTCGCCTCCGCACCGCCGCGAAAGGCCAGAAAGGTGCTGCGGATCGATGGCAGGTCGACGCCGCCGATCAGCCCCAGCCTGCCCGTCTTCGTGAGCCGCGCTGCGAGCACGCCGCAAAGATACGTCGCCTGCTCGAGCTCGAAGACCATCGGCGCCATGTTGGGACGCACGGTGCTGCCCGAAGTCGTGACGAAGACGGTCTTCGGAAAGGTCGGCGCCAGCTTCGCCGCCGCCTCCTGGTACTCGAAGCCGTGTCCGAAGACGAGGTCGTAGCCGGCCTCCCCGTAGCTCCGGAACTCCTCCTCGAACTGCGCGGGGGTCTTCGTCTCGACGTTGCTGACCCCGGCACCGAGCTCCGCCTGAATGCGCTTCAGCCCGTCGAATGCCGACTGGTTCCAGCCTCCGTCCGAAATCGATCCCGGAGTCAGCAGCGCGACGCGGAAGGCTTTCGCTGCGGGAGCATCGCCACTCTCGCCGCAGCCGGCGGGGAGGACGAGGAACAGGCTTGTCGCGAGCGCGACGACGTGCCGGAGCGCCATGGCGCGCGAGTATCGCAGGGGAGCCGGGGCCGTCAACGAACGCGGAAGACGAGCGGGCCTGGTCTAGCAAGGGCGCACAGCGCCCGCGCAGCGAGGCCACAGGCCGAGCGGAGTCAACTACCGGGCGCTACGTCCGGCGAGCAACGTCTCGAAGCTCTGGCCCCGGACGGTGAACTCCTCGGTCTCGCTGAAGACCTTGAGGACAACCCAGCCGGGCACCTCGGAGAGGCGTGGCATCCCCCGGGTCATCGCACCCGTCGGGTCGATCACCCAGGGATCGTCCCTGCGCTCGAACCAGAGCGTCACCATGTGGTGTTGCCTGTCCGAAGGCCGAAGAATGATCGCGCGGTAGACCTCATCGTTGCGGAAGCCCAGATCGCGCAGGCTGTGGTAGGGGAGCAGCTCGAGGCCGTCGCAGTCGTCGCCGTTATGCGCCAGGGTTTCGGCCAGCGTCGCCCAATGGTCCACCGGCCCGTCCGGGATGTAATGCTGCTTCGAAGTGGATTGGATCCAGCTCGCGACCTCATGCGCCAGCTCACGCTTGCGCTCGGCACGGAAGGCGAAGTACTCGGCGCGCAGATCACCGTGCGGCCTCTCGCCCCGTGCATTGCGGTCGTCCACTACCGCGGCGCGATCGTCCGCTGCCACGCGGTTGGAGACCGAGGCCGCAGGCCGCAGCATCTCGACGTCGGGGAGCGCTCGCTCTCGGGCCTGCCAACTCGCAATCTGAGGCGTCCAGGGATCGTCGATCGCGGGGGGATCGAAGAAGCGAATCCCGCTGCTCGCCATCCTCGAAGGGGTCGCGCACCCAGCGCCCAGCGAGAGGGCTGTGAGCAGGGTGGAGAGCCCCAGGCATGCACCGCGAAACGAGCCACTCATCACCGTTTGGTTCGGCGGGGGGCGATGCCCCCTTGAGCCTAACTACTCGATTTTCAAAGGCTTTTGTAGGAACTTAGAAGAATACTGAGACGCTTCCACCGGCGCGGGCCCGCGCCTGCCGGTGCAGCTTCGTGAAGGCCGGGCGCAGAAGTGACGCAGGCCACCTGCAGCAGCCCGGGGACGCCGACGCTCTCGTGCTCTAGGCGGGGATATCGAAGAGGTGTACGAGGGTGAAGAGCACGATGGCGAAGCCGGCGATGGCCGGGATCCCGCACAGGATGTAGGCGATCGCCACGCGATCGATCTGGCCACGGGACGACATCGAAGGCTCCTTCGCTCGGTCGCTGCAGGACGGATGCCCGAGGCTAGCGGCGCCCGTCGCGCTCGGAAAGGCTGCGCTCAGGCGCGGCTGGAACGGCCGTTCACGCGAGGTCGGAACGGCCGTTCACGGTCCGGGGCGCACACGCTGGCCATCTCGGGCGGGAGGGTCACCAATCACCAGCTCCTCGTCTCCTTTGAGACCCGAGGAGATCCGGACGGACTCGCCGAGGATGCCGGCCTGCTCGACGAAGGCCTGCCGCGAGCGGCCCTCCTCCACCACCCACACGTAGCTCCGCCCGTCCGGTGCGCGATGCATCGCGCCCGTCGGTACGAGCACCTGCGGCCCGACGGTTCCGGGCGCCGGAGGATCGCCGAGGAAGGAAACTCGGGCGCTCATGTCGGGCAGCAGACGCGCGTCCGGCGCATCGAGGCGAACCTCGACCTTGAGCGTACCCTTCTGTCGATCCACCTGCGGGTAGAGCTTCACGACCTTCGCCGGGTAATGCAGGTCGGGCGCCGCATCCGGCGTCACCTCCGCAGC
>CAYGXT010000315.1:0-4296 GCA_964353695.1 uncultured Myxococcaceae bacterium | reverse complement strand
ACTCCTCGGCTTCCCCCTCCACCCGCCCGGCAAGCCCACCGAGCTGCGGGTGGACCGGCTGTTCCGGATCGTCTCGCCCATGCTCTTCGTGCAAGGCACGCGCGACCGCCAATGTGAGATCCCCGTGCTGCGAAAGACGCTGCTGCGAGTCGGGGCCCCCACCTCTCTCCATGTGATCGAGGACGCCGATCAGAGCTTCAAGGTTCCGCGCAAGACCGGACGCACCGAGGCCACGGTGCACCGCGAGATCTTCGCGACGCTGGATGCCTGGATCGCGCGGGTCCTCGGAATATGATGCCCGAGAGCGATCTCTACTTCCGACAGCGGGCTGTGGGCCAGATGGCGAACTTCGCCTATCTCGTCGGCAGCCGGCGCACGCGCGAGGTGCTGCTGGTCGATCCGGCGTGGAACGTGGACGATCTGCTCGACACGGCCGAGGCGGACGGCATGGACGTGGTTGGCGCGCTGGTGACGCACTACCACCAGGACCACATCGGCGGCTCTCTTTTCGGCCAGGAGATCGAAGGTCTGGCGCGGCTACTCGAACGGCGTCCGGTTCCGATCCACGTCCACGAGCAGGAGGCCGAAGGTGTGCGCCGCGTGACGGGTGTCTCCGCGTCGGACCTCGTGCGTCATGTGGGCGGCGACGTGGTGGAGGCGGGAGGGGTTCGCGTACGCCTGCTGCACACTCCCGGTCATACGCCGGGCTCCCAATGCTTCCTGGTGGAAGACGCGGACCATCCGGCGCATCTCGTCTCGGGAGACACTCTCTTTCTCGGAAGCTGCGGTCGCACAGACCTTCCCGGCAGCGACCCCGAGGCCATGTACCGAAGCCTCACGGACACGCTCAAGAAGCTTCCGGACGAAACCCTGCTCTTCCCCGGCCACCGCTACGCAACCGACGCCTCTTCGACCATGGGCGATCAGAAGCGCAGCAACCCGTTCCTGCGGGTCACGACGCTCGAGCAATTCCTCGGCTTCGTGGGCGCTTAAGGCTGTGTCGCCACGGCCTCGACGAGGATCTCGCCCTCGAGCTTCGCCGCCGCCGAACGCCCGTGCTGGCCGGTGTCCGGCCGTATGACCTTGTACACGTAGCGGCCGGGCTTGAGCTCGCAGAAGCTCGCGAAGTCTCCCGCGTGCATCAGCGCCGAGCGCAGCTCGTCCTCCTCGATCTTGAAGTTCACCAGGTGGTGGCAGGTCATATTCTTCGCCACCTCGCGCTCGAAGACCACCGCCGTCGGCTGCGACGAGTAGCTGAGCCAGGCCACGACGTCGTCGCCCTTCAGCTTGACCAGCCGCGGGTTGAGAGCCTGGTCAGTGATCAACACGACCTGGTGGTTTCCAGCGCGGTAGGTCGGATCGATCTGCGGGATCGCGGTCGGCGTCTCGTACGGCATTTCCTTGGGCCGCGGGTCCTCGGCACGCACCGCAATCGGTGCTGCCAGAAGGAGAGCGGCGGCGATGAAGCGGACCAGGCGGAGGGTCAGAGACCGGGACGTAGTTGCGTAGAGCATGGGACGAGCCTTGCCTCCTTGCGGGCGAAGAGCGTGCCCGACACGGCATATACTAGAGCAAACGCAGGGTTGTGGGTGAAATCTGCGGGCCGTCGAGCGAGTTCTCTAAAAACCTGGGGCAGGCCCGCTCCAAGCCCGCTTCGCGAGCCGCTCCTCCGCTCGTAAATCCCTGAATCCGAGTCACTTTTTGGCGCTCGGCAGCCTTGAAACCGATCCGGCAGTCAGTTAGGGTCGCCCGTCCTTTGTGCCCGCCGGCAGCGGCCCGGGCCGAGCGACCCCGGAGGAGACCCTGCAATGAAGATCATGGTCTGCATGAAGCAGGTCCCGCACCAGGACGCGCGCCTCGACGTGCGACAGGACGGCACCTGGATCCAGGAAGACAACATCAAGTTCGAGATCAACACCTACGACCTCTTCGCTCTCGAGGAGGCGCTCCGCGCCAAGGATGCGAGCGGAGGCAGTGCCGAGGTGGTGGTGGTCTCGATTGGCCCCGAGCGCGTGACGCAGGCCCTGCGAACCGCGCTCGGAATGGGCGCGGACCGGGCCGTCCACGTCAAGGACGCCGAAGCCGACGCGACCGATACCCTGGGCACTGCGAAGATTCTCGCCGCGGTGGCAAAGGCAGAGAGCCCGGACCTCGTGCTGATGGGTCTCATGTCCGACGACGGCAACTTCACCGCGGTAGGCCCGATGCTGGCCGAGCTCGCGGGCATGCCCCACGCGACGTCCGTAGTGAAGGTAACGATGAACGGCAGCGTCACGGTCGAGCGCGAGCTCGAGGCCGGCGCCACCGAGGTCGTCGAGCTCTCGAAGCCCTGCCTGCTCGCCGTGCAGACGGGCCTCAACCAGGTCCGCTACGCGTCGCTCAAGGGCATCATGGCCGCCAAGAAGAAACCCTTTGAGACCAAGACCCTCGCGGATCTCGGCCTCGGCGGGCAAGTCGGTGGGGCCGCCACGAAGGTGAAGATCCAGAAGATCTATGCGCCGCCGAGGGGCACGAGCGCCGAGATGGTGACGGGCTCGACGGACGAGATCGCGGGCAAGCTGGTGGGCAAGATCAAGGAGCTCGGGCTCCTCTAGCCCGAAGTGAGGACGACCCATGGGAACCATTCTCGTCGTTGGTGAGATCCAGAACGGCAAGCTGCGCGAGGCGACCCTCGAGTTGGTGAGCTTTGCTCGACAGCTCGCGCCGGCCCTCAGTGCGGACGTCAAGAGCCTGATCCTCGGCCACGGCGTAACGGCGCAGGCCGAGGAGCTCTCGAAGAAGGGCGGCGGCGAGGTCTTGCTCGCCGACCACGAGCTGCTCGCGAACTACGGCGTCGACGCCTACAACCGGGTCGTCCGAGCGGCGATCGCGAAGCTGAAGCCCGACGTCGTGCTGCTCTCGAACACGCCGAGTGGCTGGGACCTCGCACCGCGCCTGGCGGCCGGTCTCGACGCTGCCTTCGTGAGCGACGCCTTTGCGATCGAGGTGGAGCAGGGCAAGCCCGTCTTCGTGCGCCGGGTCTTCAACGGCAAGCTCAACGCGCGCGTGGCCGTGACCTCGCTGCCCGTGGTCGCCACCCTGCAGCCGGGTGCGGTGGCCGCCCACGTCGGAAGCGAGGCCGGCAGCGTCACGAAGCTCGAGTTCTCGCTCGCGGCCAGCGACCTGAAGGCGAAATTTGTACGGATCCAGGCGGCCGAGGCCAAGGGGATCGATCTGACCAAGGCTGACATCATCGTCTCGGGCGGGCGCAGCCTCGGCAGCACCGAGAAGTTCATGGCCGTGATCAAGCCCCTCGCCGACGCGCTCGGCGCGGCCATGGGAGCGTCGCGGCCGGTCATCGACTCGGGCTGGCTCCCCCACGAGCACCAGGTCGGATCCTCCGGCCAAACGGTCACGCCCAAGCTGTACGTCGCCGTCGGTATCTCTGGCGCGATCCAGCATATCGTGGGGATGAAGAGCTCCAACTACATCATCGCCATCAACAAGGATGCCGACGCTCCGATCTTCGAGGTCGCGAACCTGGGTGTAGTGGGCGACCTCTTCGAGCTCGCACCCGCGCTGACGAAGGCGGTGAAGGACGCAAAGGGCCAGTAGCCCCGCGCTCCGAGATCGAATCCAGAGCCCGCCGCTAACGTTTTCACGTCGCGGGCGAGCGCTGGATGTTGACAGGCCTCGCCACCGAGAGTAGGTAGAACGCCAAGGGCTTCTCCGCCGAAGCGCTGCCCCGGCTACTGGTCTCGGATCGTCTCTCGAACGCCCCCCCACAGAAGCTGGACCTCTACGCGGAAGCCCGTCCAGGGGGTGATCGTCCTGCGTCGCATTGCGTTCATCAACGAGAAGGGCGGCAGCGGCAAGACGACGCTGCTCGGCAACATTGCCGCCTTTCTCGCGCTGCGCCGGGGCCGCCGGGTACTCGCAATCGACGTCGATCCGCAGGGGCAACTCGGCAAGGTGCTCGGGGTGGACGTGCGGAGCGTCCGCCGCTCGGCGCTCGACCTCCTGCTCGACAGCGTGCTCGAGGGTGCGGAGAGCGCAGCGCCGAGTTCGCAGGCGAGCCCCCCGAAGGGGCTGCCGGTCGTCTCGACCCGCATCGAGGGGCTCGACCTGATCCCGGCCAACAAATCGCTCGGCCTCTTCCCCGGCTGGCAGCCCGGTGGAGGCGACCCGACCGAGAGCCTCGCACGGAGCCTTCGGCGCTCGCGCGAGATCTCCCGCTACGATTTCGTGCTCTTCGACGCGCCGCCTTCCTTCGGGCCGCTCACACTGAACGTGCTGCGTGCGACGGAGGAGGTCGTG
>CAYGXT010000314.1:0-4298 GCA_964353695.1 uncultured Myxococcaceae bacterium | reverse complement strand
CTGCGTTCAAAGACTACGCGGACTTCAACCGCGACCTCTTCCGCTGCACGGCGCCCGGCTGCACGGCGCGGCGGAGCCTCCAGTCTCATCATCTGGTATTCAAATCCGCCGGTGGCCCCGACGAGTCGTGGAATCGCACGACGCTCTGCGCATTCCATCACCAGCGGGGCATCCACTCCCACACCATGCGCTGCAGCGGGCGCGCGCCGGATGGGCTCATCTTCGAGCTGGGCCTGCGTGCCAATGGGCCGCCGCTGTTGCGGGCCCGCGGCGGGGACGTGCTGCTCTCGACGTGAGGCGCCGCTACCGCTGTACCGCCTGCGCAGAGCGTCGCCTCGATTGAGAACTTGCCTTACGCCCACCCCTGCAGCCGCGCGGCGTCCTCGCGGGCGGCATCGGGCGTGCCGAGAAGCTGGCGATCGACGCCCACGCGCTTGAACCATAGGTGCAGGTCGTGCTCGTCGGTGAAGCCGATGCCGCCGTGCACCTCGGTCGCGGTTCGCACGATTGAGGTGCCGATCTCACACAGGTGCGCCTTGGAGTGGGCAGCCAGCAGCGAGGCCTCGTCCGGCAACGCATCGAAGGCGTGGGCCGCGTACCAGACCAGCGAACGGGCCGGCTCGAGCTCCGCGACCATCTCGGCGCATAGATGCTTCACGGCCTGGAAGGAGCCGATCAGCCGGCCGAACTGCACGCGCTGCTGCGCGTACGCGACCGAGCGCTCGATCGCCAGCTCGCAGGCGCCGAGCACGTCCGCCGCCACGGCGACGCGGCCGGCGTCCAGCATGCGCCGGATGGCAACGCCCGCCGCTCCCTCGCGGCCGCCGATCCACTCCGCGGGGCTGGCGCCCGTCGCCACCAGCTCCGCGAAGCGTCGCGTGCGGTCGATGGTCGGGAGCAGCGTTACCTCGACGCCGGGCGCACTGCGCGGCAGGAGCGCGAGGCTCTCGGCGCCCACCGGCACGAGATAGGCTTCGGCGGCGGCGTCCAGCACCATCAATGCCCGGCCATGCAGGCGCTCGCCCTCGACGCGGAAGCCGCAGCCCTCGCGCGCCGCGAAGATCTCCATGGCCGCGACGCCGATGCGTACGCTGCCATTCGCGATCTTTGGCAGCCACTCCTTGCGCTGCGCGGGCGTGCCAGCGCTCGTGAGTGCGGTGGCGGCCATGACGGCCGTGCCGAGAAACGGAGCGGGAGCGACGCACCGGCCCAGCACCTCGGCCGCGACGGCGGCGTCGAGCAGGCCGAGCCCGCTCCCTCCTTCGTCTTCGGGGACGAGTACGCCCAGCACGCCCATCTCGGCCAGAGCCTGCCACAGCGCGTCGTCGCGCCCCTCGGGCGTGGCCATGATCTCGCGCACGCGCGGCACGGGCCGCTCGGTCTCGAGATAGCGACGCAGGTTGGTCTCGAGCAGACGCTGTTCTTCTGAAAGTCCGAAGTCCATCCGGCCTCCTAAGCCCTTTCCGGCTTTGCCACGCTGGGCTCGCGCGGCAGGCCGAGGCCCCGCTCCGCGATGATGTTCTTCTGGATCTGCGCCGTGCCACCGCCGATGATGAGGCCCAGCGAGAACATGTAGTGGATCTGCCAGCCGCCCCCGGCGCGCAGATGCTTCGAACCGTCGTAGAGCACGCCGAGCTCGCCCATGGCATCGATGGCGAGGCCGGCGATCTGGTGGCTGAGCTCGCAGCCGGCGAGCTTGGTGACGAGCGCCGCGACGCCCGGCGATTCGCGCCTCAGGCCGCAGGTGAGCATCCGCATCGAGTGACAGCGCATCGCGACCACGCGGGCCTGCAGCCGCAGCAGCCGGTCACGCAGAAGCGGGCGGTCCATCGCCCGCACTCCCCCGGCGCGTTCGCTCTTCATCAGCTCAGCGCAGCGCAGCAGGGCGCTCTCGAGCTGCGCGCTCGAGGCCAGCATGTTGCGCTCGTGCTTGAGCGTGGTGTTGGCGATCTTCCAACCCTCGCCGCGCTTGCCGATCACGTTCTTCTGCGGAACGCGCACGTCGGTGAAGAAGACCTCGTTGAACTCGGCATGGCCCGTCATGGTGCGCAGCGGGCGCACCTCGATGCCCGGCGTATTCATGGGGATCAGCAGGTAGGAGAGCCCCGCATGCTTGGTCGCACCCGGCTCCGTGCGGATCAGGCCGAACATCATGTGCGAGAGCTGGGCGGTCGTGGTCCAGATCTTCTGGCCGTTGATCACGAACTCGTCGCCGTCCTCGACCGCGCGCGTCTGCACGTTGGCTAGATCGCTGCCGGCGCCCGGCTCCGAGTAGCCCTGGCACCAGACCACCTCGCCGCGAATCGTCGGCCCGACCCAGGCACGCTTCTGCTCCTCGCTGCCGTGCTCGAGCAGGGTCGGCACCAGCATGTCGGGCCCTTGCCCCGCAACGCCGTGCGAGACGCCGGCACGGTTGAACTCCTCGTCGAGGATCACGCGCTCGAGCAGGTCGGGCTCTGCTCCATAGCCGCCGTACTGCTTCGGGATCGTGCGCGCGGCATAGCCGTGCTCGATCAGGAGCTTCTGCCAGGCCAGCACGCCCTCTCGCGCGCTGCCGGTTTCGACGCCCAGCAGGCTCGCCAGCGCCTGCCCCCGATTCGCTTCGAGGAAGGCCTGCACTCCCGCCCGGAAGGCCTCGTGCCGCGGGCTCATCGCCAGATCCATCGCTCTCTCCTTCCGTCCGGTCGCCGCCGCGCCGGGGCGGGCGGAGCATACTGCTTGCGAACGGCGCAAGCCCCCTCGGCGCCGGCTACGTGTCCGACGCGAGCGCCAGCAGCCGGGCGTGGTCCACGGCCACGACCTCGGCATTGCCGGGGCGCAGCTCCGGGGCGATGAGTCGGATAACACCGAGATGCGTCACGACGGCGAGGCTTTCAGTCTGCGCCCTCTCCGCGATGGCGATCAGGGCCGGTGCTACGCGCGCGCGAAACTCGTCACGGCTCTCCCCGCCGCCGGGCCGCACGCCCGGCTCTCGCGCACGAAAGCGAACGAGCTCGTCCGGAAATGCAGCCAGGATCTCCGCCTCCGTGAGCCCCGTCCAGCGGCCGAGGTCTCGCTCTCGAAGCCGCGCATCGAGCGCGGGCACGAGGCCGAGGGCATCTCCCAGAACCTCGGCCGTCTGTGCGGCTCGTGCGAGATCGCTCGAGACGAGACGCAGGATCCCATGTGCTGCGAGTTGCTCCGCGAGAGCGGTAGCCTGGGCGCGGCCACGCGCCGAAAGAGGCGGATCGCCCCAGCCCTGCCAGCGCCCCGCGGCATTCCACGTCGACTCACCGTGGCGGATCAGCAGTACTCGCCGAGGGCTCATGGCGCGCGAGCGTAGAGAAGGACGTCGGCGGGAGCCCGCACGCTGGCGGATTCGGAGGCGCTCGCATAGGTTTGGCCGATGCACCCCGGATCGAACAGGCTCGCGCGCCCACTGTCGCCGCTTCGTCCCGGCGCTGCGCTCTTCGCGCTGGCGGTCGTGCTCCAGCTCCTGCTGCCGAGCCTCCACGCCCTCGGGCAGCGCTCGGCCTCGACACAGAGCAGCCCCACGGCAGCAGCGCACGGGCTTGGTGCCGAGCTCAGAGGCGGCAGCGACGCGCCGGTGCATCAGGCAGAGAGCTGTCCCCAATGCCAGAGCTTCGCGCAGGCCCGCGGTCACGCCGTCCCCGCGCACGGCCCTTCACCGTCGCATGCGCTCGAGAACGGCGGCCTTCTTGTCGCACTCGACGTGCAGCAGCTTCCCGCTGCGCCCGATGCCGGCAGCGGCTCACCGCGTGCCCCGCCTTCCGTCCTCTCCTCGATCTAGTCGATCGATCTCACATCAAAGCCCGAGGAGATGACGATGCCCAATCCCCGATCTTTCGGGTGGGCGACCGCGCGCGCACGGAGACTTTCCGTGGCCGTCGCGTGGCTCGCCTGCTCCAGCCTGATCCCGCTTGCCGCCCCGGCCCGTGCCGCGGGGACCGATGACCACGGTCGTCTCGAGTCCGAGCTCGCCGAGACGAAGAGCGCCCTGCGCGAAACCCGCGAGGTGCTCTCTGCCACCCGCGACGCGCTGAGCGCGCTCTCGCGCAAGGTCGAGGCTCTCGAGGCCGCGCAGCCGGCCGCGGCTTCCAATGCGGCATCCGGCGCCACCACGCGCGGCGCCCCTGTGAATGCTGACAACCCAGCCATCAGCCTCGTGGTGAGCACCCTCGCCTACTCGAACTCGAAGCAGGATCCGACCTCGAACACCGCCAACCCGGGTGTCGGCTTCGACCTGCAGAGCGCCGAGCTCTTCCTGAGCGCACCGATCGATCCCTTTCTGCGCGGCT
>CAYGXT010000313.1:0-4309 GCA_964353695.1 uncultured Myxococcaceae bacterium | reverse complement strand
CACGACGCGGCGCCCGCGCGGCAGAGGCTGTTTCGCAAAGGTCGCCGCCCACTCGAAGGCATGCTCGACCGTCGGCGCGCGCACCACGCCGAGCTGGCGTGCGATGCCGTCGAAGACGCGGTCGTCGCTGGCCAGCGAGCCCGTATGGCTCGCGGCTGCACGCTTGCCTTCGGCCGCCACCCCGCCCTTCAGTACCACCAGCGGCTTGGTGCGCGTGAGCAGCCGCGCCGCCTCGAAAAAGCGCCGCCCGTCCCCCATGCCCTCGAGATAGGAGAGCACGACCGCCGTATCGGGATCGGCGGCGAAATACTCGAGGTAGTCGGCGAGGGAGGTCTGCGCGGCGTTCCCGGCCGAGACCGCCTTGCTGACGCCCACACCCGTGAGCACGGAGTAGTTGAGAAACGAGGAGACGAGATTGCCGCTCTGGCTCACGACCGAGATGCGCCCGGGCGGCGGATAGGGCGCGACGATCTGGGCGCACATCGAGACGGGCGTCGAGACCACGCCCTGCCCGTTCGGCCCGGCGAGCAGCATCCCCAGCTCGTCGGCCGTCCGAACCAGCTCCCGCTCGAGAGCGCGGCCCTCTTCGCCCGCCTCGCCATAGCCACCGCTCGCCACGAAGGCGGCACGCACGCCGCGCGCCGCGCAGCCGCGCAGCAGCGGCAGGTTGACCTGGTTCGGCGTGCAGACGAAGACGAGGTCGGCCTTGCCTTCCGGCAGCTCGGAGACGTCGCGCAGGCACTTTCTCCCCAGGATCTCGCTTCCTTCCCGGTTGAGAGGGAAAATCTCGCCGCGGTAGCCAAAGCGCAGCAGATTATGCAGCGCCACGAAGCCGAACTTCCCCGGGTGGGTCGATGCGCCGGCCACGACGATGCCGCGCGGATGGAAGAGCGGCCGGAAGCGCTCGAGCACGTCGGCGGGGCGGTCTCCGACACGAATCCTTGTCGGCTCATGCGCCGGCACTTCGCCGAGCACGACCAGGGCGTCGACCGCCAGCGGCCGGTCGCCGCGCACGATCAGCGGGTTCACGTCCACGCTCCGTACGTCGGGCCTCTCGCTGGCGAGGCGGCCGAGACCGACCAGCAACGCTGCCAGCAAGTCCTCGTCCAGCGCCGGCTCGCCGCGGAAGGGACGGGTGAGCAGATGGCTCGCGCGCAGGCCGCGGATCATGCCGCGTGCCTCGGCGTGCGTCAGGGGCGCGGCCGCGAAGACCACGTCGCCGAGGGCCTCGGCGAGGATGCCACCGAGGCCGAGCACGACGCAGGGACCGAACTGAGGATCCTGCACCAGGCCGGCAATGAGCTCGCGCCGGCCGCGGACCATCTCTGCCACCAGCAGCGAGACCGCGCCGTCTTCGGGACGCCGCTTCGCCAACAGCTCTGCCGCCGCCGCACGCACGGCGGCGGCGTCGGCCAGTCCGAGTCGCACCAGATCGCGCTCGGTCTTATGCGTGATCGCCTCGCCGCAGAGCTTGAGCACGACGGGGAAGCCGATCTTCCCTGCAGCCCGCGCGGCGGCCTCGACGTCCTGCACCAGGGCTTCGCTTGCCACGGGCACGCCGTAGGCAGCAATCAGCGTCTTCGAATCGTGCTCGGAAAGGGTTCGCTCGCCTGCGGCAGAACGGTCTTCGGAAGGCGTCATGGAGCAGCGATCAGCTTCGCTCGCGGGGGATGGGCTCCTCGTCCTCGACCAGCCCGTAGCCGCGCAGGTCATCGGTGGACGCGATCTGCGGGCCGTCGGCGCGCGGCTCGTCGCGGGGGCGGTCGCGCTTGATCGCGGCCTTCTCCGCCTTCTTGAGCTCGCGCTGGCGCTTGAGGACCGACGTTCCCTTCTTGCCCATCTTCGAATTCTACCGAACGGCCTCGGCCCCGTCACGCAAGAAGCCATGACTGGGTTGAGCAGTCTTCTCGTTCAGCGGCCTTTCCAGGCGGGTTTGCGTTTCTGCGCGAAGGCCCGGGCCCCCTCCATCAAGTCCTCGCTGCCAAGCATGAGGCCGATCTGCTCGTAGCGGCCACTGATCGCCGCCTCGAGACCCGCCGCCTCGAGACCTCGCATGGCGGCCTGCTTCGAAGCCCGGACCGAGAGCGGCGCGCAGGCGAGGATCTGCGCTGCCCAGCGCCGCGCCGCGGGCAGCAGCTCGGCATGCGACACGACCTCGTTCACGAGGCCGAGGCGATGGGCCTCCTGCGCATCGACGGAGCGGCCCGTGAGCAGCATGCCCATGGCCTGTTTGAGACCGATCTGGCGCGGCAGGCGATGCAAGCCGCCGGCCAACGCAGCAATGCCGACGCGTGGCTCGGATAGGGCGAAGCTCGCGCGCTCGGAGGCGATGATCAGGTCGCAGGCAAGCGCGATCTCGAAGCCTCCTCCCATCGCGATGCCGTTCACGGCGGCGATGAGCGGCTTCACGCAGCCGAAACGCGAGGTCAGGCCTCCGAAGCCCTTCTCGCTCGCCGCCAGGTGCCCCGTCTCCGCGTGGTACTTGAGGTCGTTGCCTGCGCAGAAGGCGCGATCGCCGGCGCCCGTCACGATCGCGACCCAGAGCTCGGCATCGGCCTCGAACTCGTCGAAGACGTCCGAGAGCTCCTGGCTCGCGGCTGGATGCAGCGCGTTCATGCGCTCGGGGCGACGGATCGTGACGACCAGCAGCTGGCCATCGCGCTCGACACTGCAGAACTCGGGCATGGCTCTCTCCTCCCGTTGCTCCAGCCCATCGTAGCCACGCCAAGCGCCGCCGCGCCGTGCCTCCGGCGTGTCGCACGACCGCCCGACCTACTCCAGCAGCTCCCCCGCAACCTGCCCGTCCACAGGCTTGCCGGGCTCGAGCGAGAGCAGCTGCATCACCGTTGGATGCAGATCGATCATCCGCAGGCTCTGCAGCTCGCGACCCTTCGCGATGCCCGAGCCGCGCGCGTACAGCAAGCCCTCCACGCCCGGCGTATCGGGCGCATAGCCGTGCGAGGCCTTCCGCGAGAATCTCGCCCAGAACAGCTCGGGTCCCCAGCGTTCGAGCCAGTGCGTCCATGCAGGCCAGCGAGCCATATCCTCGATGAAATAAGGCGGATGCGCCGACACCACGAGATCACCCACGCGCGCACTTCGCCCCAAATGCGACCAGGCCGGGGCGGCGGCGGGGCCAAAGACGTCGAGCTGCGGGTACTGGCGCAGCACCTGCTCCGCGCGCGCGACCTGCGACGGATCGTCGAAATACAGCAGCGCGGTCGTGCCCGTGGCGAACGCACGCGCCGGGATCTCGTGATTGGCGAGGATCTTCCGGATGTTCACGAGCGTGGTGACGGGCAGCATGCCGTGATCAGTCGTCACGAAGAGTGCGACGCGGGCGCGGTCGGGCATGGCGTCGATCGCTGCGAGCACGATGCCGACGGCCGCGTCTGCAGCACGGGCAGCCTCCTTCGCCGCCTCCGAGTCGGCGCCCTGGAGGTGCTCCACGGAGTCCGGGCCCTTGAAGTATGCGAGCACAAGACGCGGACGCTGCGCCGGCGCCAGGCGCAGCAGTCGCGCGACCTCCTGCGCGCGCTCGGCATCGGACGGGTACTCCTTGAACGTCCGGCCTTCTGAGACCACGCTCGCCTGGGGGCCCTTCTCGCCGGAGTAGGCGCCGTACCAGCCGAGGGCCGCGGCACGCAGGCCCTGTCTCTCCGCGGCCTGGTGCATGCCCTCGCAGCCCAGGAGCCAGTCGGCATCGGCCGAGCGGTCGTAGACGCCGCGCTTCGGATCGACGAAGAAATTCGAGACGATGCCGTGGCGCTCCGGCCAGCAGCCCGTCGAGAGCGTGAAGCCGTTCACGAGCGAGATCGTGGGAAAGGCCGGAACGAACCGGTTCGTGAAGCTTCCCTCACGACGCAGCCGGTCGAAGGCCGGCGCGGAAACGCTGGCGAGCAGCGGCGGCGCGAAGCCGTCGAAGACCAGCACCACGACCGTGCGCGCAGCATGGTCCCCGAGCGGCGCCTCGTCGGCGCGAGTGTGAGCCGGCGCGAGCGCGACGGCGAGCGCGAGCCCGGCCGCCATGAGAGCCCGGATCATTCACCCCTCCAGCGCGCACAGCTTGCAGTCGAAGGAGATCCCGCGCCAGAGCGTTACGGTGCCACCTGGATCTCGTGTACCGCCGTGAAGCGGACGCGGCCCGAGGCGCCCGTGAAGCCGCCCACGGGCATCTTCCGCTGGAGGGGATCCTTCGGGTCGATCCTCGTCCCGAGCGCTGAGGCCAGCGCCGTCCCGTAGAAATACGCCGCTGCGAGCGGATAGACCCCCGGCTTCTGCGGCGCCGTCAAAGTGAAGATCACCTGAG
>CAYGXT010000312.1:0-4340 GCA_964353695.1 uncultured Myxococcaceae bacterium | reverse complement strand
TAAGATCCAGGGCATTGGCGCCGGCTTCATACCCGACATTCTGGACCGCAAGCTGGTGGACCACGTGATCACGGTCTCGAACGACGAGGCATTCGAGATGGCGCGGCGGCTCGCGAAGGAAGAGGGCCTGCTGTGCGGCATCTCCTCCGGCGCAGCGGTATCGGCGGCGATCAAATATGCCAAGCGGCCCGGAAACCAGAAGAAGCTCATCGTCGCGATCATTCCGAGCTTCGGCGAGCGCTACCTCGGCACGGATCTGTTCGCGCCGTATCGGTACGAAGGCAGCGACGAAGTCGGCGGCTGAGCGGGATCCGGGGGCGAAGGGGAAGGGCAATGCCTCGGCGCTCCGAGAAGAAGGCGCTATGCCGTGCGCGCATCCTCGAGGCGGCGCGCGTGGTCTTCTTTCGTGACGGCTTCATGGCCGCGAATCTCGACGAGGTGGCCGAGCGCGCCGAGGTCGCGAAGGGCACGCTGTATCGCTACTTCGAGAGCAAAGCCGATCTCTACGTCGCCGTGCTCTCGCAGGATGGTCGGCTCTTCGAAGACCGGCTGCGCGCCACCATCACGGGCAGCGTCTCGCCACCCGAGCAGGTGCGGCTCACGTCGCGCTTCTACTTCGATCACTGGATTCGCAACCGCGAGTACTTCCCGATCTTCTGGGCCCTCGAGAACCAGGCCGTGATCGGCGAGATTCCACCGGGGGTGGTCGAGGAGGTGACGAAGCTCTGGGAGGAATGCCTGCTCATCCTCTCGGACGTGATCGCGGGCGGCGTGAAGGAAGGCTGCTTCCGTCCCTGCGATCCGTGGGAGGTGGCAAACATTCTCTGGACACTGGCCAACGGCCTGATCCAGAGCGAGCACGCTGCCTCACGCCGGCGCCTGCGCGGCCGTCGGCTCGACGAGGTCTTCGAGGACGCCATCGACATCGTGCTCAGCGGCCTGGCCGCCCCCGGCCCCTCCACGACTTGACAGCGTCCCGGGCCTTTGGAACCCTCCCCCTCGTATCATGACTGGTGGTCATTTTTCTCCACCCTTCAAGGCGGGGTCAAGCGACGCGCCACCCGCGCCGATGGATTGCCCGCGGAGGCCCCCCCATGACAAAGACCGTTCGCGAGCGGATCCACCAGATTCTTTTCCGCTACCTCGGCGTGGACGAGAGCGAATTGCTGCCCGAGGCCAACCTGCAGGACGACCTCGGCGCCGATTCTCTCGACGTGGTGGAGCTGGTGATGGCCTTCGAGGAGAGCTTCGACCTCCAGGTCCCCGACGAGGACGTGGAGCGGATGCGCACCCTCGGCGACATCGAGCGCTACCTCGAGAAGCGCGTGCAGGCAGTGACGATCGTCTAGCCCCGCGCTTTCGGCAGTCCCGGAAGCAGGTGCAGCCAGCCACCGAGCGCCGTCGCGAGCACGGCGAGGCCGAAGGCGAGGCCCAGGCGCGGGCTTACCGCCGTGCGCGCCGTCTCGTGGGCAAGAGCCTGGATCTCGGGCCCCGTCGCCGCGGTGCCGAGCAGCGGCCAGAGCGCCGGGACCACCAGCGCCAGCGCAAAGACGAGAAAAAAGGCGGCGAGGTAGACGAGAGTCAGCGTGATCGAGGGACGAAAGGCCACGGGTGCGGGCCGGCTCCGCGTCGGCAAGCTGCTCACCGCGTAAGGGTAGCAAGCCCGGCTTGCCCGGCGCCCGCGGGGGTCGTAGTCTGCTGCGTGTCGCTGCCCACGCTCGCGCCCTCCGGCCGTGCCGGATCCCGCCTCGTCATCATCGACGCCGCGAACACGCTGTATCGGGCCTTCTTTGCGCTGCCGCCGCTGCGCACTGTTGCCGGACAGCCGACGAACTCGATCTATGGCTTCGTCACGATGCTCCAGAAGGTGATCCGCGAAGAGGCGCCGGACCATGTCGTGGTGGTCTTCGACGCGCCGGGCGGGAGCTTTCGCCAGGGCATCTATCCGGCCTACAAGGCCACACGCGAGGCGCAGCCGGAGGACCTCTCCGCGCAGCTTCCGCTCGCGCACGAGGTCGTGGACGCCTATCGCATGGCCGTGCTGCAGGTGCCCGGCGTCGAGGCCGACGACGTGATCGCGACCCTGGTCGCGAAGGCGCCGGCCGATCTGTCTGTGACGATCGTCTCGACGGACAAGGACCTGATGCAGCTCGTGAGCGAGCGCGTCACGCTGCTCGACACCATGAAAGACCGGCGCTTCGGACCGGCCGAGGTGGAGGAGCGCTTCGGCGTTCCCCCCGAGCGACTGCTCGACATGCGCGCACTGGTCGGCGACCCGAGCGACAACATCCCGGGCGTGAAGGGAATCGGCGAGAAGGGTGCCGCCCAGCTCATCCGCGAATGGGGGAGCGTCGAGAACCTGCTGGCGCACGTGGACGAGGTGCCGGCGAAGCGCGCCCGCGAGGCGCTCCTCGCACACGCGGGCGAGGCACGCCTCTCGAAGCGGCTCGCTACGCTGGAAAGCGACGTCGCGCTTCCCCTCGGCATCGATGACCTGGTGCGCCGCGAGCCCGATCAGGAGCGGCTCCGCGTGCTCTTCGAACGCCTCGAGTTCACGCGGCTGCTGCAATCCATGGACGCGGCGCAAGCGAAGGGAGCCGGGGCCCCCCGCGCTCCGGCGCCATCCTCGATCGAGACCGCGATCGTCGACGGCGAAGAGGCGCTCGCGCAGCTCGTCCGCGAGCTTGCGCAGCAGGAATGCGTGACACTGCTCGCGGTGACGGCCGGCGAGGGCGTGCTGCGTGAGGATCTTCTCGGGCTCGCCTTCGCGCGGGACGACGGGGGCGCCGCCTACGTCCCCGCACGCTCCGGCGCACAGGACGCCGCGCAGATCGCGGAGGCGTTGGCCGAGGTGCTCACGGGCGAGTTTGCCCGGCCCTGGGCAGCGGCGGCGTCGAAGCGCGTGCAGAGCCTGCTTTCAGAGAAGGGCGTCGAGCTCCCGCCGCCGACCTTCGACGCCGAGCTCGCTGCATACCTGCTGGATCCAGCCTCGGCGCGCGGCGTCGAGTCGCTGGCCACGCAGCTCCTTGGCCGCAGCCTACGCTCGTGGCAAGACGTGGTCGGGCGTGGCGCGAAGGCGCTCGAGCCGGCGCTGCTCCCGACGTGCGTCCTGGCGCAGTGGGCGGGAGAGCAGGCCGCGGCCCTGCGGGCGCTGGAGCCGCCGCTCGCCGAACGCCTCGTGCGCGACGGCTTGCAGCCTCTGTTTTGCGAGATAGAGCTTCCGCTCACGGCCGTGCTCTCGCGTATGGAGCGCGCGGGCGTGCGCATCGACGAGGCCGTGCTGAAGCAGCTCTCGGTGGCGTACGAGCGCGACCTCGAGCGCATCGCTGCCGAAATCCATGCGCTGGCCGGAGAGAGCTTCCAGATCAGCTCGCCGAAGCAGCTCCAGCGCATCCTGTTCGAGAAGCTGAAGCTTCCCGCCGGCAAGCGTACGAAGACGGGCTTCTCCACCGACGAGGCCGTGCTCGAGCGGCTCGCCCCGCGGCACGAGCTGCCGGCAAAAATTCTGGCGCATCGGCATCTGGCCAAGCTCAAGAGCACCTATGTGGATGCGCTCCCGCCGCTGATCAATCCCGCAACGGGGCGTATCCATCCGACCTTCGTGCAGACGGGCGCCGCCACGGGGCGCCTCTCGTGTATGAATCCGAACGTGCAGAACATTCCCATCCGCAGCCCCGAGGGAGCGCGCATCCGCGAGGCCTTCGTGCCGGCCGAGGGCTGTCGGCTGCTCTCCGCCGACTACTCACAGGTCGAGCTCCGCATCCTTGCGCACTACTCCGGCGATGAGAGCCTGATCGACGCCTTCCGTCGCGGCGAGGACATCCACCGGCGCACCTGGGCCGAGGTGGCGGGCAAGGCTCCCGAAGATGTGACGCCCGAGGAGCGCGCACGCGCCAAGGCCGTCAATTTCGGCATCATTTACGGCTCGAGCGCCTATGGCCTTGCGAGCCAGCTCGGGATCGCGAGCGGCGAGGCGCAGGCCACCATCGACGCCTACTTCGAGCGCTACCGGGGCGTGCGGCGCTTCCTCGACGAGACGATCGCCGGCGCGGGCCGCGACGGTTTCGTGCGTACGCTGCTGGGCCGGCGCCGCTATCTCCCCGATCTCCGCTCGCGAAACCGGACGCTCCGCAGCGCTGCCGAGCGTATGGCGGTCAATACGGTGATCCAGGGCACGGCCGCGGACCTGATCAAGAAGGCCATGGTCGAGATCGACGCCTGGCTGCGCCATGCCGGCCTGCGCAGCCGGATGATCCTGCAGGTGCACGACGAGCTCGTGCTGGAGATCCCGGAGAGCGAGATCGAGCAGGTGCGAGGCGAAGTGCCCCGCCGGATGCAGC
>CAYGXT010000311.1:0-4340 GCA_964353695.1 uncultured Myxococcaceae bacterium | reverse complement strand
GTTGGTGGGCATGAACTGCCGCATGGACACCAAGCGCAGGGTCCTTCTCGCTCTCGGTATGCGCTTCGAGGACAAGGACTATGTGTTCCCGCCCACCAACGGCCGCGTGCACGTGGAACCGTCGAACGAGCCTACGCAGCACTGATCCTCTCCTGGATTCCGCCTCCCCCCCATGAGACGGCGGACCCGGCCTCCGGACAGACCCCGGTGGCCGGGCTCCATTTCATGGAGCCAGACTCGGTGGCCGGGTTCCACTTCGTGGATCCCTCGGCTCACGTCGCTGCCCGAAGCCGCTACCCTCGCCACTTCGATAGGCGCGCCAATCACGACGCGTGTCCTGCACGCCGGGGGCTGCCATTCTCGATCGCGTCACCGTCCTCGCGGACGTCGCTAGCATCGTCTCCCGCTCCCACGATCTGCGGGAGACGCTCGGCAACGTGGTGGACCTGGTGGCGAAGCGGCTCGACGCCGACGTCTGCTCCGTCTATCTAACGGACCCCGACCTGAAGCATTTGACGCTCTGGGCCACCCGCGGTCTTGCGCCGGAGGCCATCGGGAAGGTCCGGCTCTCCTTTGCCGAGGGGCTGGTCGGCCTTGCAGCTCGCGAGAAGCGCACGGTCGTAACACGCCGGGCGAGCGAGCATCCGGCCTACCGCTATTTCCCAGAAACGGGTGAGGAGCGTTTCGAATCGCTCATGGCCGCGCCGCTCATCGTGCGCGAGGTCCCGATCGGCGTCCTCGTGGTGCAGACCATGCATGAGCGGAGCTTCGAGCGGTCCGACTGCGAGCTGCTCCAGACCTGTGCGCAGCTGATCGCGCCGGTCGTGATGAACGCACGCCTGCTCGACCTGGTCACCCGAAGCGACGACCAGAAGGTGCGCGTGGCGACCGATCTCGCGCTCTTGGGCCTGCCGCTGCTCGAGGAGCGAAATGCGCTGCCGCGACGCACCGACCTGCAGGGCATCGCGACCTCGCCGGGCATCGCGATCGGCCCCGTCTACCGGCTCGAGGATCCGCTCGACATCTCGGCGGTCGAGTACACGCCGAACCCGGAGCCTGCGGGCGAGGCTGCCGATCTGCAGCGAGCGCTCGAGGCCGCGCGCCGCGAACTCGATGACGTGCGCGAAGAGGTGGGCGAGCGCTTCGGGCCCGAGTTTGCGGCCGTCTTCAACACCCACATGCAGATCCTCGAGGACCACGGGTTCGTGTCGCGCCTCGAGCGCGCCGTCGCCCTGACGGGGAACGCACGCGAGGCGCTGCGGAAGGTGCTGGCAGCCTACCGCGAGACCTTCGACAAGATCGAGGACCTGTACTTCCGGGAGCGCGCCCTCGACCTCGAGGACGTGGCACGCCGCGTGATGGGAAACCTGCTGGGCGTGCGCCACCACAACGTGCCCCTCGCCGCGGGCTCGATCATCGTGGCCGAGCACATCCTGCCGGCCCACTTCGCGCTGCTCGAGACCGAGAAGGTCGCGGGCATCGTCTCCGAGCACGGGGGAGCGACCTCGCATGGTGCGCTCTTCGCGCGCTCGCTGGAGATCCCGGCGGTGACGGGCGTCTCCGGCATCCTCGAGGCCGTGCGGCCGGGCGAGCTTGCGATCGTGGACGGGGCGAGCGGCCGCGTGCATCTCGCACCCGACGCGCGGCTTCGCGCCGAGTACGAACGGGCCCAGCATCGCTACGAGATTGCCGTCGAGCATCTCGACGCCCTCAAGGACCGTCCGGCCGAGACGCGGGACGGCCATCGCGTGGCGCTCACCGGGAACGTCGGCTTGCTGAACGATCTGCGGCTGATCGAGCGGCATGGCGCCGAGGGCATCGGCCTGTTCCGTACCGAGCTCCTCGCTCTGGCGCACCGCGGCTTCCCGGAGGAGGCGGAGCAGGAGCGGCTCTACAGCCGCGTCGCGCGCGTGATGGCGCCACGCCCCGTCACGATCCGAACCCTCGATCTCGGCGGCGACAAGACGCTGCCGCTGATGGACGTAGAGCCGGAGGAGAACCCGCAGCTCGGTTGGCGCTCGATCCGGCTCATGCTCTCCCACGAGAGCGCCTTCCGCGCGCAGCTGCGTGCCATCCTGCGCGCGAGCGCCTCGGGCAACGTGCGCTGCCTGCTTCCGCTGGTGTCTTCGATCGAGGAGCTCCGGCGCGTGAAGCTGATCGTGACCGACTTGATGCAGGAGCTCGCGAAGCAGGGCGTCGCCTTTGATCGCGACATGCCGATCGGGATCATGATCGAGGTCCCGTCGGCGGCGCTGATCGCCGACGCGCTGGCGCGCGAGTGCGACTTCTTCAGCATCGGGACCAACGACCTCACGCAGTACACGCTCGCCGTGGACCGCGGCAACGAGCGCGTCGCGAAACTCTACGAGCCGCTGCATCCGGCGGTGCTGCTGCTGATCGACCGCAGCGTGCGCGCGGCGGCGGCCCACGGAATTCCGGTCTCGGTCTGCGGGGAGATGGCGAGCAGCCCGCTGGCGGTGCCGCTGCTGGTGGGCCTCGGCCTCGACGAGCTCTCCGGGACCCCGAGCGCCGTGCCCATCATGAAGGAGATCGTCCGCGCTCTCGACCGCGGCGAGGCGGCCAGGGACGCGCGCTGCGCGCTGCAGGCCAGCACCGCCGGCGAGGTCCGCGCGCTCGCGGCAGGGCGTCTGCGGACAGTGGGCCTGCTGGATCATCCGGAGATCGGGAGCTGGCTGCGCACGATCGTGGAGACCGCAGAGCGCGAGTTTTGAGCCGCTAGGCCACGTCGAGGCGATGGTTGAGGTCGTCGGTCAGGCGGTTGAGCGACTGCTCGAGGCGCGTGCGGCATGCCTCCAGCGTTGCAGCGTCGGCGTCGCGCGGCACCACGATCGGCTCGCCGTAAGCGCAGATCACGCGTGCGAAGGGGAGCGGGAGCAGCATCCGGTCCCAGCTGCCGAAGCGCAGCGCGGGGCGCGCCGAGAAGACGACCGGCCACAGCGGCGCGCGGCAGGCACGCGCCAGGAGTACGATCCCGGGCTTCGCGACGCCGGCCGGGCCGCGCGGGCCATCGCAGAGCAGCGCCCCCACGCCTGTCTGCCGCGTTGCGCGGATCTGCTGGCGCAGGGCCGCCGCACCGCCGCGGGAGCTCGAGCCACGCGGAGACGGCGCGTAGCCGAGGCGCGAGAGCAGAGCCTCGATCCAGTCGCCATCGCGGCTGCGGCTCACGATCACGACCGCGCGCCGGTCTCGGAACTGGTAGGCGGCCAGAAAGAGGTCGCGATGCCACAGCGCTCCGAGCAGGGGCCGCGCCCCCGAGTCGAACGGGCTCTGCCCCACGACGCGGACGCGCCAGGTTGCGCCGAGAGCGCGGATGAGGGCCGCGGCGAGCGCTGCTACGAACGTGCGCCCGGCGCGCTGGAGCCTTGTGTTTGTTCTTGCCACGCGAGCGGCGAGCGTAGCGTCGCAGCTTCGGGCTTGACCCGAGAGCCAGAGCTAGTTAACATACCTGTCAGTAGCGCCCAGAGGGGAGAGAGCCAAGCGCGCCGCGACTCGCTCGTCGCCAACGCGCCCACAGACCTTTGATTCGTTCCAGGACACTGTGGTCGGGAATCGGACCCGCGTTGACCCGGCCGGTCCGCGGATCGTCTCGTTGACGTAGGAGTGAGGATGACTTCGAACTGGAAGCTCAAGGCTCTCGTCGTCGCCCTGACCCTGCTCGCCGCGGTGCAGGCCGGGCGGGTCGAGGCCGAGGAGAACAGCCGTGGCCCCCAGCTCTGGGGGTTTTGCCAGCAATGCCACGGCGTGGATGGCAGCGGCACCCCGGCCTATATGGCGCCCTCCATCGCGGGCCTGCCTGCGTGGTACGTCACGCGAGAGCTCCACAAGTTCCACGACGGCATCCGCGGCACGCATTTCGATGACATCTCGGGCATGCGCATGCGACCGATGGCGCTCTGGCTCCAGACCGACGCCGACATTGAGGCGGTAGCCGCCCACGTGGCCTCACTCCCGCCCGCGAGGCCGACGCCGCTGCTCCAGGGCGGAGACGCGACGGCTGGCGCGGTCCTCTTCACGCCCTGCTTGGCCTGCCACGGCCCCGAGGGCCGGGGCAACGAGCAGATCGGCTCGCCGCCGCTCTTCCATGCCAGTGACTGGTACCTGCTCACCCAGCTCCAGCACTTCAAACAGGGCATCCGCGGGGCGAATCCCCAGGACACGCAGGGGGCGCTGATGCTTCCGATGGCGAAGCTGCTGCCGGACGAGCAGGCCATGAAGAACGTGATCGCCTACATCATGACACTTCCCCAGTAGGCGGCACAGGAGTCATTCCATGGCCAAGGCGCTTTCGCCGGACGATCTCGCGGCACGGGTCTTCTGGA
>CAYGXT010000310.1:0-4358 GCA_964353695.1 uncultured Myxococcaceae bacterium | reverse complement strand
GGCGCCGGGTTGTTCGGGGCGCTCCGCGGCGCGGGCGGAGATGCGCTCGCGCGCGCCGAGGCCGACGGCGCCGCAGGATTCGCTGCCGCGACGGCCAGCACGAGCGGTAATGGCCTCTACCGCGTCGAGGGCATCGCCCGGGCTGGCCTTGCGTCGGGCGCGAAGGCCGAGGCTCACGCATTTTCGGAACCCGGCCCTTCGCCGATTCTCCCGGCCGGGGTCGACGCGTTAACGACAGTGGTCGCGCTTCCGGGAGGAGCCGAGCTCGGCGCCGCGAATGCACGCGCGAAAGACCCGCGTGTCAGGGCGCAGATCGGCCTCATCAACACCCAGGGCACGCCCCGCGACGGAGGGAGTATCCTGCTCTCGTCGGAGATCTCGATCACGTTCGATCTCAATCAGCCGCGCCCGCGACCCGACGAGTTTCTGATCGACTTCTCCGGCGCAGAGGCGCTCGGTGGCGGCTTCGAGTCGCTCCGCTTCCGCGCGCTCCGCGGTGACGCCTCGCTCTTCGACGAGATCTTCACGGACCTCACCACGGCCCTCGCCTTCTTCGGCGGCGAGACGCTGACGCTCCCGAACGACGACGCGTCGCCCTATTATCCGACGCCACTCAGCCTGCTCGTCGATTTCAGCAGCAGAGAGATCGGGTCGAGCTTCGCCGTGGGGCTCACCGTGAGTGGCGCCACGGTGCCCGAGCCGTCCAGCGCCATCCTCGTCGCCGCCGGCCTCGCGGCCCTCGGGCGCCGCCGCCGGATCAGCAGGCGAGCCTGCGCTCGAGGGCATCCAGGACCCGCTGCTCGAGGGCGACGCCCTCCAGCGCGTTCACCTCCTGGATCCCCGTCGGGCTCGTGACGTTGATCTCGGTGAGGTAGCCCCCGATCACGTCGATCCCGACGAAGAAGAAGCCGTCGCGGAGCAGGGTCGGAGCGATGCGATCGATGATTCGACGATCGGCAGCGTCGAGGCTGGCTCGAACGGCGCGCCCCCCCACATGGAGGTTCGCCCGTGTCTCGCGTTCGGCCGGCACACGCAGCACCGCACCGATGGGCTCTGCGTCGACGAGGAGGATGCGCTTATCACCCTGCCGCACCTCCGGCAGGTAGCGCTGGGCCATGGTCCAGCGGGTGCCGAAGCCCGTGGCCTGCTCGAGGATCGAGAACAGGTTCCGATCGTCGTGGCGGACGTGGAAGATCCCTTCGCCCCCTTTTCCGTTGAGAGGCTTCACGATCATCTCTCCGCCGAGCCGCGTCATGAAGTCCACGAGGTCCGGGATGCTGCGCGTGACGCAGGTCTCGGCCATCAGCTCGGGGAAGCGCAGCGCGTAGAGCTTCTCGTTGGCAGCCAGGATGCTCTCAGGCCGGTTCAGGACGAGAGCGCGCTGGCAGAGCATGAGGATCTGGGTCGAGGTGACGTACGCCTCGTCCACGGGCGGGTCCTTGCGCTGGAGGACAGCGTCGCAGACCTCGTCGAGGACGAGGGCGTGGGGAGCCCCGAGGTCGGCGTGGCTTCCGGGCTCTCGCCGCAGCTGGACGCCCCGCGCGCGGGCGCAGGCCCGGCCGTCCTCTACATGGAGATCCCCGACATCGCAAGCCAGTACGCGATGGCCGCGGCGTTGGGCCTCGAGCATCAGGACGAACGTCGTGTCCTTCGTGCAGTCGATCCCGAGCACGGGATCCATCACGAAGAGGAGGGTCAAGGGGCGCTCGGCCATTAAGCCCTTTCACTTGCCGGCGGAAGCGGTAGCGCAGGATCGCGGCCGTCGGCTACGGTCGGCAGGGCCCCGGAGCATCCATGGCGTTCATTCGGCGCGTCCTTCTCATTCTGCTCGTGCTCGGGGTCCTCGTCGGGATCGCGGCCGCGGGCAGCGCCTATTATTTCTACCAGCTGATCGCGGCCGATCTTCCCAGCCTCGAGAGCCTCGAGGACTACGCCCCGCCCCTGGCCTCTGTCGTCTTCGACCGCCACGGCCGGCCTATCGGGGAGTTCTTCGAGGAGCGCCGCCAGATCACGCCGGTCGGCGAGATCCCGAAGCAGGTCGTACAGGCGTTCGTAGCCGGCGAGGACGGCACCTTCTTCGAGCACTCGGGGATCGACTACCTCTCCATCGTCCGCGCCGCCTGGGTGAACTTCTCGGCCGGCGGGAAGATCAAGCAGGGCGCGAGCACGATCACCCAGCAGGTGGCGAAGAGCCTCGTCGGCTCCGAGAAGAGCTATATCCGCAAGCTCAAGGACATGCTCCTCGCCAAGCGCATCGAGGAGCGTTTCACGAAAGACGAGATCCTCTATCTCTACCTGAACCAGATCTACTTCGGGCACGGCGCCTATGGCGTGGGCGAGGCGGCGCACTCCTATTTCGGCAAGAAGATCGGCGATCTCACGGTCTCGGAGGCGGCACTGATCGCCGGCCTGCCGAAGGCGCCGAGCGACTACTCACCGACGGTGAACCCGGCGGCCGCCGAGCAGCGCCGGCTCTACGTCCTGCAACGCATGCGCGAGCAGGGCTTTCTCGACGGCCCGGCTTACGAGAAGGCCGTGGCCGAGCCCCCGGTGCTGCGCGATCCGGCGGAGTACGCCGACTACGCCGCAGCGGCAGGCTTCACCGAGGAAGTCCGGCGCACGCTCTACAAACGGCTCGGCAGCGCGCGCGTGCTGCGCGGCGGACTCCGGATCGAGACCACCGTCGACCTCGAGCTTCAGCGTGACGCGGTGCTCGCCGTGCAGCGGGGCCTCGAGGCCTACGAGCGCCGCCACGGTGGCTGGCTCGGGCCGGAGCGAAATGTTCCGCCCTCCCAGATCGACGCGGCGATCGCGGAGATCGCAAGGACGAACGGTTTGGTTCCGGCCGCCCCGACCCAGGTGATCGAGATGCCCGTGAACCGCTCGCTCCTCGGCGTCGTGAAGAGCGCCGAGGCCGCGAGAGTACGCTTCGCGGTGGCCCCGGGGATGGAGGAGACGCTCGCTCTCGAGGACGCCACCTGGGCCTTCAAACCGTCGTGGAAGCAGGACGGCGATCCACGCGGCCTCGATCGGCTGCTGAAGCCGGGCGATGTGGCCCGCTTCGTGCTGCGGCCTGCGCCGCTTCCCATCACGAAGCCGGCGACGCCGGCGCCACCGACTGTACCGCCCCCGACTGAGCCTGAGGAGGGCGAGGAGGGCCCCGAGTTGCTCCAGGCGGCCGCGCTGCCCAGCGTCTCGGCCGGCCCCGGCGGCCGGCCTGCCGTCCCCCTGCGCTGGGAGCTGCATCAGGTGCCCAAGGTCGAGGGCGCCCTGCTCTCTCTCGATGTTGCGACCGGCAGCGTGCTGGCAATGGTCGGCGGCTACGACTTCTCGCGCAGCGAGTTCAACCGCGCCACCCAGGCCCGACGGCAGCCCGGCTCGGCATTCAAGGCCTTCCTCTACGGCGCAGCGGTCGAGGCCGGCTTCACACCGACCTCGATCGTGATGGACTCTCCCATCACGATCTGGGACGTGGGCTCCATGCAGTATTGGTCGCCCAAGAACTACAAGAACATCTACAAGGGCGCCGTTCCCGTGAAGGAGGCCATCGCACGCTCGCTGAACAACGCGGCCGTGCACGTCTTCCTCGACGTCGGCGTGGATCCGGTGATCGACTATGCGCGGCGGCTCGGCGTACGCTCGCCGCTCGGCCGACATCTGTCGCTCGCGCTGGGCTCGACCGAGATGCCGCTCGTCGAGCTGGTGCGAGCCTACGGCACGTTCGCGGCCGGCGGCACTCTGCTGCAGCCGATCTTCATTCGGCGCGTCCTCGATCGCGACGGCAAGGCATTGCTCGAGAACGTGGTGCTCGAGGAGCTCGACACGAAGCCCGCGGAGCAGAGCGCGAGCAGGGCGAAGCCCGCCGTCCCGGTGGCCACTGCTCCAGCAGCTGAACCGGCCGCCGACGGCTTCACGCTGCCATCGGAGGGCCTCCCGCCCGACGAGGCCTTCATGATGACGTACCTGCTGCGGCAGCCCGTCGAGAACCCGCACGGCACGGCCCACAAGGCGGCTGAGCTCGGGCGCCCGCTGGCTGGCAAGACGGGCACGACAAACGAGCAGAACGATGCCTGGTTCATCGGATTCTCACCCGAGATCGTCACCGGCGTCTGGGTCGGCTTCGACCAGAAGAAGATGCTCGGCGACAAGGAGACGGGGGGCCGCGCCGCGCTCCCGATCTGGATCGGCTACATGAACGCGGCGCTCGCCGAGCGGCCGGCGACGGACTTCCCCATGCCCCAGGGCATCGAATTCCGCCGTGTCGGCGGGATCGAGGTCGTGAGCGGTGGGGGCGAAGAGGAAGGCGAGGCCACGCAGCAGGTCGTCCACACCAGTCCCGTGAGCTACGAGCCCTTCCT
>CAYGXT010000309.1:0-4359 GCA_964353695.1 uncultured Myxococcaceae bacterium | reverse complement strand
CTGCTGCAGGCCGCGAACTACGACGTGGAGCGGGCGCAGCGCGGGATCATCTACATCGACGAGATCGACAAGATCGCGCGCAAGGGGGAAAACCCCTCGATCACCCGGGACGTCTCGGGGGAGGGAGTGCAGCAGGCGCTGCTCAAGATCATCGAGGGCACCATGGCGAGCGTGCCGCCCAAGGGAGGCCGCAAGCATCCCCAGCAGGAATTCCTCCAGATCGACACCTCCAACATCCTCTTCCTCTGTGGCGGCGCATTCTGCGGTCTCGAGCGCATCATCGAGCGCCGAATCGGAGTGAAGGGAATGGGCTTCAATGCCGATATCCAGATTCGGTCGGACAAGCGTGTGGGCGAGATCCTGCGCGAGGTCGAGGGCGAGGATTTGCTGCGTTTCGGGATGATCCCAGAGTTCGTCGGCCGGCTGCCGGTGGTGGCGACCCTCGACGAGCTCAACGAGGAAGCGTTGATCGAGATCCTGACCAAGCCCAAGAACGCTCTCACGAAGCAGTACCAGAAGCTCTTCGAGCTCGAGGACGTCCGGCTTCGATTCACCGAGACCGCGCTTCGAGCCGTGGCCCGCCAGGCGCTGAAGCGCAAGTCCGGTGCGCGGGGGCTGCGCGCCATTCTCGAGCACACCATGCTCGATCTGATGTACGACATTCCCTCGCGAGACGACATCGAAGAGTGCGTCGTATCCGAGGAAGTGATCGAGGGAGGCCAGACGCCGCTGCTCGTCTATAAGCGGGAGGCGGAGTCCGCGTAGCGCAGAGGAGAGCGGAGCAGATGGCGTTCTTTCGCAACGACGACGAGGCCGAGCCCATCCAGGGGAAGCCCGCTCCCGGAGCGCGCACGGTCGCGCTGTTGCCCCTGCGCGACATCGTGGTCTTCCCGCACATGGTCGTGCCCCTGTTCGTGGGGCGTGCCCGTTCGATCAAGGCGCTCGAGGATGCCGTGGCCGGCGACCGCGAGCTGCTGCTCGCGGCCCAGAAGGACCATAAGATCGACGATCCGCGCGAGCAGGACATCCACCGCGTCGGGACCCTCGGCACCATTCTGCAGCTGCTGCGCCTGCCCGACGGCACCGTGAAGGTGCTGGTGGAGGGCAAGTCGCGCGCGACGATCCAGCGTTTCGTGCGTTCGGAGCCGTTTTTCACCTGCGAGATCGAGGTGCTCCCGGACGGCGACGAGCGATCCGTGGAAGTGGCTGCGCTGGTACGCACCATCCACACCACCTTCGAGAGCTACGTCAAGCTGAACCGCAAGGTTCCGCCGGAGATCCTCAACTCCGTCACGACCGTGACCTCGCCCTCGCGGCTGGCCGACACCATCGTGGCGCACCTCAATCTCAAGCTCGAAGATCGCCAGCGCCTGCTCGAGCTCCAGTCGGCGGGGCAGCGCCTGGAAGAGGTGCTCGCGCTGATGCAGACCGAGATCGAGGTGCTCGAGGTCGAGCGCAAGATCCGCACCCGCGTCAAGAAGCAGATGGAGCGCTCGCAGAAGGAGTACTACCTCAACGAGCAGATGCGGGCGATCCAGAAGGAGCTTGGCGAGCGCGACGAGTTCAAGAACGAGATCCAGGAGCTCGAGGAGGCGCTCAAGAAGAAGAAGATGCCCAAGGAGGCGCTGGAGAGGACGAAGAAGGAGATCCGCAAGCTCAAGATGATGTCGCCCATGAGTGCCGAGGCGACGGTGGTGCGGAACTACATCGACTGGCTCCTCTCCGTGCCGTGGGAGTCCTACAAGGAAGAGCGGAAGGACATCAACGAGGCCGAGCGCGTGCTCGACGAGGACCACTACGGCCTCGAAAAGCCGAAGGAGCGCATCCTCGAATACCTGGCCGTCCAAAGTCTGGTCGAGAAGATGAAGGGGCCGATCCTCTGCCTGGTCGGCCCGCCGGGCGTCGGCAAGACCTCTCTCGGCAAGTCCATCGCCCGCGCTACGCAGCGTGACTTCGTACGCGTATCCCTGGGCGGCGTGCGCGACGAGGCCGAGATTCGTGGCCACCGCCGTACCTACATCGGCGCGCTCCCGGGCAAGATCATCCAGAGCCTCAAGAAGGCCGGCTCGGGCAACCCCGTCTTCCTGCTCGACGAAGTGGACAAGATGTCCATGGACTTCCGAGGCGACCCGTCTTCGGCGCTGCTGGAGGTGCTCGACCCCGAGCAGAACCACGGCTTCAACGACCACTACCTCGACCTCGACTACGACCTCTCTCGCGTCATGTTCGTCTGCACGGCGAACGTGCTCTCCCAGATCCCGCGACCCTTGCAGGATCGCATGGAGATCATCCAGATCCCGGGCTATGTCGAGTGCGAGAAGCTCCGCATCGCGCGCGACTTCCTCGCGAAGAAGCAGATCGAGGCCAACGGGCTCAAGCCCGGCCAGCTCGAGTTCACGGAGCCCGCAATCCTCGAACTCATCCGCTACTACACACGCGAGGCGGGAGTGAGAAGTCTCGAGCGTGAGCTGGCCTCCATCTGCCGCAAGGTGGCGCGCGAGATCGCCAAGACGGGCAGCAAGTTCAAGCCCGTGAAGCTCACGCCGTCCCTGGTGCGCAAGTATCTCGGCGTGCACAAGTACCGCTTCGGACAGGCCGAGGTAGGGGATCGCGTGGGCGTGTGTACGGGCCTTGCCTACACCGAGGTGGGAGGCGAGCTGCTCCAGACCGAAGTCTCCGCCACCCCGGGCAAGGGAAAGCTCATCGTCACGGGCCGGCTCGGTGAGGTGATGCAGGAGTCGGCCAATGCGGCGCTCTCCTACATCCGCTCCCGCGCCAAGCAGCTCGGCCTCACGTCGGACTTCTACTCGAAGGTGGATCTCCACATCCACGTGCCCGAAGGAGCGATCCCGAAGGATGGTCCATCGGCCGGCATCACCCTCGCGACGGCGATCGCGTCCGCGCTCACGCGCGTGCCGGTACGCTCCAACGTGGCGATGACGGGCGAGATCACGCTGCGCGGCCGCGTGCTCCCGATCGGCGGCCTCAAGGAAAAGATGATCGCGGCCCATCGCGGTGGCATCGACACGATCCTGGTGCCGAAGGAGAACGAGAAGGATCTGAAGGAGATCCCCTCGCAGATCAAGAAGAATCTCACGATCGTGCTGGTCGAGCACATGGACGAGGTGCTGGCCCGGGCGCTCGCGGTGCCCGACGTGAGCCAGATCCTCCACGACGGCGATCACCCGATCGAGGGCATCTACGAGGTGCCGCCGCCGCCGTCCGTCCCGGCCTCGAATGTGCCCCATCCGACCGGCGTAAACTGATCTAGAGTTCCGGCCGGGGGCGCGTAGCTCAGCTGGGAGAGCACCTCGTTTACACCGAGGGGGTCGGCGGTTCGATCCCGTCCGCGCCTACCATCAACGAGACGGCCGATCCCCCGTCCCCTCAAGATCAGGAGACCTCGCATCATGACGTCCCTTCCTCCGTCCTCGACCTCGCCCAAGGAGTTCCTCGAGCAGTGGCTGCCGAAGGCCTTCGCAGCGGCGCCCGTTCCTGAAGCCGCGAAGAGCGTCGAGGTCAAGCTCGGTGTGCGCCTCGACGGCGCCAATGGGGGAGAGTGGGTATTCCACATGGATCACGGCATCCTGAAGGTGGCTCCGGGCTCGGCGGAGCCGTGCGCATTCACCCTGATCCAGAGCGTGGACGACTGGCGCGGCTCCCTCTGGGAGGGCCGCGGAGGCGCCTTCGGCAAGCAGGCCGCCGCCATGTTCCAGCCCGGCGCGCAGCCGGGGGGACAGGGAGCCGGCAGCCGGCCGCCCATGAACCCGCAGGCGATCGAGCGCCTGGGCGCGCTCAAGGGCATGATCCGCATGATCGTGGGTGGAGGCCCGGGAGGCGACTGGAGGGTGGACTTCAAGCTCGGGGCCGGCCCCGTGCCCGCCGAGCCCACGACGACGGTCAACATCGCTCACGCCGACGCCGACGCCATGGGCCGCGGCGAGCTCGACCCGATGCAGGCCTTCATGTCCGGCAAGATCCAGATCGCCGGCGATATGGCGCTGATGATGCAGATGCAGGCGGCCACGATGTGAGGCGCAGGGCGGCGCGGACGCCAGCCGCGCCGCCCTGTGTTTTGCAGCGCCCGGGGCGATCGGCTAAAACCGGTCGGCGCGACCCGCGGGGCGGTAGTTCAATTGGTTAGAGCACCGGCCTGTCACGCCGGAAGTTGCGGGTTCGAGTCCCGTCCGCCCCGCCAGTCGCCGCGCTCACTCCCGTGGCAGGTCGCAGTACCTTGCTCGTCCGCCGGGATCGCATCGTCCACGAGGTAGCGGGCGAGGATCTCCGCCGGGCTGCGCCTCGCAGGGGCCCACGCCGCGGGCGTGAGTTCCCGTCGACTTGACCATTATGACCAGATCG
>CAYGXT010000308.1:0-4372 GCA_964353695.1 uncultured Myxococcaceae bacterium | reverse complement strand
AGCAGCCCGGCGTGCTCGACGTCTTCGTGTATGGCGTGCCGGCGGCCTCCGGTTCGCCGGGCGAGAAGGACGTGGTCGCGGCGATCGTGCCCGCCAGCGCCGCGAGCTTTGATGCCGCCGCGATCTTCGACGCCTGCCGCCGCGCCCTCGATCCGGCCTCGGTGCCGCAGTACCTGCAGGTCGTGGACGAGATCCCGAAGACGGCCTCGGAGAAGCCGCAGGAGCGCTTCCTGCTCGAACGCTTCGCGCCCGGCGCACCTGGGCTCTACGCGCGGCCGGCCACCGCCCGCTGAGCGAAGCCCCTTGCAGCTCGGGCGCCTTCGATCGACGCGCCTTTCTGAAGCTCGGCGCCGGGCTCGGTCTCTCACTCTCGATGCTGCGGCTCGCCCCTCTCGCTCCGACCGCACGCGCCGCGCAGGGCCCTGCTGCAGGCAGGGGCCCCGTCTACGACGCCTGGGAAGACGTCTACCGCAGCGAGTGGCACTGGGATCGCGTCACCTGGGGCTCCCACACCAATCAGTGTTTCCCCGGCGGCTGCTCCTTCCACGTCTACTCGCGCGGCGGCGTCGTCTGGCGCGAGGAGCAGAGCGCCACCACCGAGGCGTGCAGCCCGGAATACCCGGACTTCAACCCGCAGGGCTGCCAGAAGGGCTGCGGCTTCCACCACGCGCTGACGAGCCCGGATCGGCTACTCCACCCCATGCGCCGCGTCGGCGCCCGGGGCGAGGGGCGCTGGCTGCGGATCGGATGGGACGAGGCACTGACGCGCATCGCCGACGCGATCCTCGACGCTCACGCGGCGGCCGGGCCCCAAAGTGTCATCGTCGATGCGCCACATATCCACGCCGGCTCGGTCGCGCTCTCCGGTATCCATCGCCTGGCGTACATGCTCGGAGGCCTCGTCATCGATCTGAACGTCGCCATCGGCGATGATCTGAAAGGCATCTTCCACACGTTCGGCACGATGCACCTCGGCTACTCGGCAGATAACTTCCTGGACGCCGAGCTGATCGTGCTCACGAATTCGAACCTTTCCTATACCGGAACGCCGATGTACCACTTCCTCACCGAGGCGCGGTACAACGGCAGCGAGATCGTCCTGCTCGCTCCCGACTACAATGCGACGGCGCTCACGGCCGACATCCACGTGCCGCTGCGAACCGGAAGCGACGCGGCGCTGTGGCTGGGCATCTGTCAGGTGATCCTCGCGGAGGGCCTGCTCGACGCGGCCTTCGTGCGAGAGCAGACCGATCTTGCGCTCCTCGTCCGCAGCGATTCCGGCCGCTACCTGCGGGCGCAGGACGTGGATGGCGGACGCGAGGACCAGCTCTACTTTTTCGACGAGGCGAAGCAGCGCATTGAGCCCGCACCTCGCGGCACGCTCCGCTTCGAGGGGCTGCCGGCCCTCGCGGGCAGCAGCTTCGTAACGCTCGCGGACGGCCGCCGCGTGGAGGTGAAGCCGGTCCTGGCGCTGCTACGCGAGAAACTCGACCGCGACTACACGCCGGAGCAGGCCGCGGCAGTCTGCGGCGTCGGGGCCGCGATGATCCGCTCGCTGGCGCATAAGGTCGCCCGCAAACGCACCTGCTGCTACATCGGCTTCACCTCGGCGAAGCAGTTCCACGGGGATCTGCACGAGCGGAGCTTGCTGCTCGCCATGGCGCTCACAGGCAACTGGGGCAAGCCCGGCACGGGCTTCAACTGCTTTCTGGTCCCCAGCGAGTACGTCGGTCTGCTCATGACGCTCGAGCGGCCCGTCGCCCGCGGTGGCCTGCTCGGAATGATGCTCGCCAACCTGAAGCTGAAGGCCGAGCTGTGGCTGAAGGACCGGGAGATCACCGACGGTCTGGTGCACGCCGAGATGATGTCGCGCCAGACCAAACGCCTCGGGGTCGTGCCGCCGGTCTTCTGGTTCTACCACCACGCAGGCTACGCGAAGCTCTGGGATCGCCCGGAGTGGCAGGACCCGAGCGTGAAGCGGAGCTTCGGCGAGTATCTGCGCGAGTCGGTAGAGCGCGGCTGGTGGGACAAGCGCCAGGCCCGGCCCGGGCCGGAGCAGAAGCCGAAGGTGCTGATGCTGATGGCGCACAATCCGCTGCGTCGCGAGCGCAGCGGGCGCAGCCTTTACGTCGAAGAGCTATTTCCGAAGCTCGACATGATCTTCGCCGTCGAGACGCGGATGTCGTCCTCTGCGGCCTTCGCCGACATCGTGCTGCCGGCGGCGTGGTACTACGAGAAGGACGATACGACGATCACCTTCGGGATGAACCGCTACATGGCGCTGATCCAGCAGGCCGTGGCGCCGAGGGGCGACGCGAAGCCCGAGTGGGAGATCTTCGCGGCGCTGGCCCGGAAGATCCGCGAGCGCGCACAGGCCCGCGGCCTCGAATCGTTCCCCGATGCCTCGGGCGTGGAGCGACACTACGCCGATCTCGGCGACCGCTTCACGATGAAAGGCCACCTCGAGAGCCACGAGGACGTGGTGCGCGAATACATGGCGGCCGCCGGCGCCATGGGCCTGTTCGCCAAGGGGGCCGACTACGAGACATTGCTCGAGAAGGGGCAGCTCCCCTTCGCCAGTTTCGGCAAGGGCTACAGCATCCAGACCGGCTCCGACGTCGAGCCCGGGAAGCCCTACACCAGTCTGCGCTGGCACGTCGAGAGAGCCGAGCCCTACGCCACCTATGCGCGTCGCGCGCAGTTCTACATCGATCACGAGTGGTACCTCGAGGCCGGAGAGGCGCTGCCGACGTTCAAGGAGGCGCCGCCCATCGGCGGCATGCACCCCTTCCGGCTCGTAAGCGGGCACATCCGCGGCAGCATCCACTCGATGCACATCGCGGTGCCGGAGTTCCTGCGCCTGCACCGCGGCCAGCCCGTCCTCTTCGTGAACGACCGCGTGGCGGCAGCGCGCGGTGTCGCCGACGGCGACACGGTGCGCCTTTTCAACGACGTCGACTCGGCCGAACTCATGGTCTCGACCTCCGCCGCCGTGGGGCCCGATCAGGTGGTGGTCTACATGTGGGAGCCGTTCCAGTTCGAACGCTGGAAGTCCCACGACGCGATGCTGGTCGGGATGCCCAAGGGGCTGCACATGGCCGGCGGCTACGGCCAGCTTCGGCACGTCTTCATGAGCGGATCGCCCACGCCCGCCAGCGACCGCGGGCTGCGCGTCGACTTCGTGAAGATCGCCAAAAAGGTCTGGCGTGCGGGTGAGAGCGCATGAAGGCAGGCACGACGAAGGCGGAGCTCGCGGCCTCTCCGCGCCAGCTCTCCGCGGTGATCGACCTCGGCAAGTGCATGGGCTGCCAGACCTGCGTGATGGCCTGCAAGAGCCTCTGGACTCAGCGTCCGGGCACGGAGCATATGCGCTGGATGAGCGTCGCAACCTGCCCGGGCCGGGGCTATCCGCGCGACTTCGAGCAGAAGGGCGGAGGCTTCGATGCCGAGGGCCGCCCGCGCAAGGGCGCGCTCACGACGCTGGTCGATTGCGGCGACTCATTCCGGTTCAACCACGACGAGGTGCTCTTCGCGGGCAACGGGCAGGCGACGAAGCTCGAGCCGCGCAGTGCCCACGGCGGCCGCCCCGAGTGGGGCTACAACTGGGACGAAGACCAGGCCTCGGGCGACTGGCCGAATGCCTACTTCTTCTACATGCCGCGCCTTTGCAACCACTGTACGAAGCCTGCCTGTCTCGAGGCCTGCACCCGGAACGCGATCTACAAGCGCGAGGACGGCCTGGTGGTGATCGACCAATCGAAGTGCGAGGGCCATCGCCACTGCGTCGAGGCCTGCCCCTACAAGATGATCGCGTTCAACCCCGTCACCGCGACCGGCGAGAAGTGCATCGGCTGCTTCCCTCGCGTCGAGGCCGGGATCGCGCCGGCCTGCCACCGCCAGTGCCCGGGAAGAACCCGCGCGTACGGCTACCTCGACGACGAGAAGGGTCAGGTCTTCCAGCTCGTAACGAAATGGAAGGTCGCTCTGCCGCTGCATCCCGAGTACGGCACGCAGCCGAACGTCTATTACGTGCCGCCGCTCTCACCCTTCGCCTACGACGAGGCCGGGAATCTGACCGAGACCCCGCGCATCCCCGGCGAGGTGTTGGAGCGCTACTTCGGGCCCGAGGTGCACCGCGCCCTCGCAACACTTCGCGCCGAGCGGGCGAAGCGGGCGCGCAAGGAGCCCTCGGAGCTGATGGACCTGCTGATCAGCCGCATCTGGCGCGACCGCTTCGGAGGCTTCACGCAGAATCCCGTGTGAGCGAAGCCCGCGCAGGCCGGGCAAGAAAGGTGTGAACACAATGGCCGGCGGTCGGATTCGCGCCCACAGGCTCGCCATCGCGAGGGAGCGCCTGCTCGATCCGGCCGCG
>CAYGXT010000307.1:0-4376 GCA_964353695.1 uncultured Myxococcaceae bacterium | reverse complement strand
CCTCGCCGTCTCGATCGTCAATGCCGCAATGGGCCTCCCTCCCGTCGTGGTCGGGCTCGTGGTGGCGCTCCTGCTTTGGCGTAGCGGCCCCCTCGGCTCGCTGGGCCTCATGTACACACCGACCGCGATGGTGATCGCACAAGTCGCGATCGCGCTTCCGCTCGTCGTCGGAATCAGCCACGCCGCGGTCGGCGCCCTCGGGCCCGAGTGGCGGCTCCAGGTTCGCGCGCTCGGCGTGCGGGGTGCCCGCGCTCTTTGGCTGCTGCTGCGAGAGACGAAGCTGGGACTGCTGGCCGCGGTGATCGCGGCTCTTGGTGGCATCCTCTCCGAGGTGGGCGCCGTCATGATGGTCGGAGGGAACCTCGAGGGTGAGACGCGAGTGCTCACGACCGGCATTCTGATGTACACGCAGATGGGACGCTTCTCGGAGGCCCTGGCGCTTTCGGCCCTGCTCCTCGGCATTACGTTCCTCCTGGCAGGAACGCTCACGGCGCTGCAGCAGGCAGGGCGGCGATGAACCGGGCCGTGCTCGAGGCGCGCGAGCTGCGCGTGCGGCCCTTCGGCGCACGGGGTGAGCGGCGTGGCGGGGCCGAGAGCGGCTTCGTGCTCGAGATCGAGGCCCTCGATCTTCATGCAGGCGAGGTCCTCGCCGTCCTCGGTCCGAACGGCGCGGGCAAGAGCACGCTGCTCCGTGCGCTCGGGGGCCTGGAGACGCCGGAGCGAGGTCAAATCGTTGCCCATACCAGTGGGCCCGTGGCGATGGTCTTCCAGCGTCCTTTGCTGCTCTCGGGCTCGGTGGCGTGGAACGTGGCGCTCCCGCTCTGGGGCGCGGGCATGCCCCGGGCCGAACGCCGCCGGCGCGCGGAGCGAGCGCTCGCGCACTTCGGTCTCGAGGCTCTTGCGGAACGACGAGGCAACACGCTCTCCGGCGGTGAGATGCGGCGTGTGGCGCTCGCGCAGGCCTTCGTACGCGAGCCTGCGGTGCTGCTCCTGGATGAGCCCTTCGACGATCTCGACGCACGGGCGCAGGAGATGCTCTCGCTCGACCTTCGCAGTGCAATCGGGGCGACTGGCGTTGCGGTCGCGCTCGTGACCCACGATCTGCGCCAGGCCATGCTGCTGGCGGATCGAATCGCCGTCCTGCTCGGCGGGCGTCTGGCACAGGCGGGAATGCGCGCCGACGTGCTGCGCCGGCCGGTGAGCGCAGAGGTCGCGCGCCTCGTCGGCATGGCGAACCTGCTGCCGGGCTCCGTGGTGGGTCGGGACGAGAGCGGCTACGCCGTGGTGGAGATCGCCGGTGAGTGCCGGCTGCGCGCGGTGTCGGCGCTCGCGGTCGGCACGAGCGTGCTCGCCGGCATCCGCCCCGAGCACGTGAAGCTCGACGTCGGTCGTGGCGAGACTTCCGTGATCGGAAAGGGACTTGTTGCGCGAACGCTCCACGACGGGGTGTTGGTAACGGCATGGATCGCGTGGGCCGGGCACGAGCTGCGAACCGTGGCCATCGCCGGCCGCGGGCTCGGCCATACTCTCGCCGACGGAGACGAGGTCTCATTCGCCGTACGGCCAGAGGACGTGCATCTGATCCGGCGCTGAGCGCTCAGTCCAGGTCGTAGCGGACGCTCGTCAACTGTCCCGTGAAAGCGAAGGGCGTCTGGTAGCGCTTTGACACCGGGGAGCCGGTGTCGCGGCCGATGTCCAGTCCCTCCCATCCGACCATGAACGGCTGCGCGATGACGCCGCTGCCGGCGCTTTGGCCGTTGATCAAGAGTGTTGCAGTGCCCTCGAGCACGCTCAGGCGGTTGAAGTCCACTCCCTCGGAGAACAGACCCTTCGCAACTGCCAAGCCGGTGGAGACCTTGTCGTAACGCAATTGCAGCTTGACGTCGCCCACGGGCACGGTGTCGCTCGACACGATGCGCACCACGTCCATACCGGTGTTGCGTTCATATACGAGATGGTTGTCCTGGATGTACAGCGTGTAGCCAGAGAAGCGGTCGCCCTGGGCGGCGATGACGCCTTGCTGCTGCTCGCTGTCGCGGTGAATGTCCGCGGTGATGGTGTACGACTTGCCCGGCAGGAGCGGCGCAAGATTGTGCGGCACGGTGCCGCCGCCGACCGGGAACACCGGATGACTGGGTTGCGGCAGCTTGATGAACTTCGCGTACAGCGCACGCTCCAACAATCCGACGTCCACCAACGGCAACACCTGATAGCGCCTGGCTGCGGTCCACCACTTTTCTTCCAAGGCACGCACCTTGTCCGGATATCGCGCCGCCATGTCGTGGGCTTCGGAAAAATCCTCACCGAGATTGTAAAGCTCCCAGCGCGACTCGTCGTAGGCCTGGGCGCCCTCGCGGTACGCGGCGAGCTTCCAGCCGTCGGCGTAATAGCCGCGGTTGGCTTCCAACTCGTAGTACTGCTCCGTCTTGGGCGACGCGGCAGTAGCGTCGGTGAAGCTGTACGCGAAGCTACTGCCTTCCATTGGCTTTACCGCGTGGCCCTGATACTGGCTTGGCGGATCGATATGGAGCAGCTCCAGCAGGGTCGGAGCAAGATCGTCGATGTGGTGAAACTGGCTGCGAATCTGGCCGCGCGCGGCGATGCCCTTCGGCCAGCTGATGATGAACGGGGAGTTGACGCCACCTCCATGCGTCGTGCGCTTGGTGTGCTTGAACGGCGTGTTGCTCACCTGCGCCCAGCCGAGGGGGTAATGCGGGTGGGTGCTCGACCCGCCGATGGCGTCCAACAGGGGCAGGTTTTCCGCCGTGGTGGTCTTGTGGAAGTGATAGAAGGCCAGACTGTTGGTCTGGCCCTCGGCGTCGCCTTCCGGGCTGGCGCCGTTGTCGGAGAGGAACACGACGATGGTGTTGTCGAGCTCGCCGGTGCGTTCCAAATGGGCGATCAGCCGGCCTATCTGCTGGTCGAGGTTGTCGACGAATCCGGCGTAGTTTTCCTCGAACCGCGCGTACACGTGTTGCTGGTCCCCGGTCAGCGAAGCCCAGGGCTGCACTTGCGGGTTGAGCGGCGTCAGGTCGGTATGGGCAGGGGCGATACCGAGCTCCTTCTGCCGCGCCAGCCGCTGCTCGCGTACCGCGTCCCAGCCCTGCGCGTACTGCCCGCGGTAGCGCTCGCGGTCTTCCGCCTTGGTGTGATGCGGCGCATGCACGGCGCCGGGGGCGTAGTAGAGAAAGAACGGTTTGGCGCGATCGACCGCACGCAAATCCTGCAGCATCTGGATGGCGTGCGCCGTCAGATCGTCCGGAAAATAGTAGTTCGAATCCGTTGGCGTCTCGACCACCTCGTTGCCGCTGACGATCACGGCCGGCTGGAACTGGTCGGTCTCCCCTTCCAGAAAGCCCCAGTAGCGATCGAATCCCTTCTGCGTCGGCCAGGAGTCGAAAGGCCCAATCCGGGAGCGGTGCTCGCCGTTGCTGAGATGCCATTTCCCGGCGGCGAAGGTGGCGTAGCCGTGCTGCTGCAGGATCTGCGGCAAGGTGACGACATCGGGGGCCAATTCTCCGCGATAGCCGGGATAGCCATAATCCCACTCCGCCACCCAGCCGACACCGGCCGAGTGGTGATTGAGGCCGGTGAGCAGCGCCGCGCGCGTCGGCGAGCACATGGCCGTCACCGTGAAGTGGTTGTAGCGCAATCCGTTGTCTGCCAGGCGCTGGATATTGGGCGTCCGGATTTCGCCGCCGAACGGCGAGACGTCGGAGTAGCCCAGATCGTCCGCCAGGATGACCACGATGTTCGGTGCGACGCCGGAGGCTTTCGGATCCATTCGGAACTCCGGCTCCGAGTGCCGGATGCTGTCGTCGATCTTGCCGGCGAAAGGCTTGCCGGCCACGTCGCCGGGCGCAGCGGTGCGCTCGAGGCCGGCGGTCTCCTGATGTCTCTCGCAACCCCCGGCCAGTGTTGCGCTGAGTACTGCGGCCAGCAGGAACGGCGACGAGATGCGGGGCATGGCAGACATGGGCTTTGTTCCTTCCCGAGACGAAGCCGCACGTATAGTCAATCCGTGCCGGCGGGGCTTCTTGCTGACACTCTGGCGCTTGAGATGGTTCTAGACGAACTGGTCGGGGTTGGGCGCAGGCGCGCAGGAAGAAGAAGCGGGCGCCCTTTGATTTCGTCCGATCACAACCACTCTGGAAAGTTCCCGGGGGAGAGCCTTCCCTCCAATGGCGGGGATTTCAACAAGACAGACGGCGCCGCGAGCACAGCGGCTCCTTGTGCCTCGGAGGATCATTTGACCGGCCGGCACGTGGCTTGCACACTCTCCATTCCCAGGGCTCGAGGAGCCGACGCGTGCCCGTGCGAGGGACGGGGCGCCGAGCGTGCCCTGCCCGCAGGGTCTGCCTTGACGTTGTGGGCTT
>CAYGXT010000306.1:0-4444 GCA_964353695.1 uncultured Myxococcaceae bacterium | reverse complement strand
CGCACTCGGACCAACGCGGGGACCCACACTGGGGCCCACATTCGGGCCCACATTCGGGCCCACATTCGGGCCAAGAAGGGCCGTCACGATCCCCTCCCTCATCCGGGACCGGTGGGGTTGGATCGAAGATCAAGGTAGACGAACAAAACACGAATGTCAAGGGCGCGGAGAAAATTGAACGCGCGCGGCACCGCCGATCACTTCGCCGCGTCGCCCGGTGCGAGCGAAATTCGCGATCTTCGAAGCGAGCTCCGGATGCGTCGCCAGCAGCGCCACGCCGTGGCCGCCGAGTGGGTAGACGAGAAGATCCTCGCTGCCTTCGTGCGCACCCATCACGACCCCAAGCGGCTCACCTCTCTCACTTCAGAATGAATCTGAGCGTCTGAGGCGGCAGTCTACGCGGTCGAACCGAGCCGCGTGCGCGTCACCCCGGCGACGTGCGCGGTCAGCGGCGTGCCACACGCTGAGTCGCGCCGCCGAGAGGACGGCTGAAGAACGCGGCGTTGCGTCATCAAGCCGAAGGGTGATTGATGATGCTCGCGGGCATCTCTTGGCCGGGGTAAGCCGCGAGCAGAGCGAAGAGCCTCGCGAAGCACTCGGCGGTCTGCGCGTCCTGGTGGCTCAGCCAGATGGCGTGGGAATCGCCCACGACAAGCGAGTGGTCATCGCCGTCAACCCGGAGCGTCACTCTCCGCGGATTCGACCTCGTTGCTCCGGCGATGCCCCTGAAGGCGATCTGGGCCTGCTTCGAGTCCGAACACCCGTTCACCTGCTTGAGCACGCCTTTCGTGACGTAGACCACACCTCCACCCTGCGCTAGCGGGGTCGGAACCGCGGCGAGCATGGGCACCGTCGTTCCAGGCGTCGCGCACGGGCGGGCATCCCAGATGAAGCCCTCAAGGCGTCGCCTACCTCCGGTCGAATCGGCGATCATGGTGGCAGCCTCGCCACGCTGGATTGCCGACGCGGGCCCGCCTAGCGCGCCGACGGCCGCCAGCGCCGCTACTACGGCCTGAAGATCGTCGTGCGACGACGTCGCGAAGGGTGGCAGACCGAACGCATGCGAGAGGGCTCGGAGGTACGGGGAGAGATCCGGCCGCTTTCCCTTCCCCGGCAGCGCTCTCAGCCCGCTTGCCCGCCACGTCGAGGTCGGGAAGCACTCGAGAACGACGTATCCGTCGTCAATCATCGACATCGACCCGGAGTTCGCGAGTACGACGCCAGGCCGCGCGAGGAGCGCGACGAACAGCTCCACGCTGAATTCGATCCAGGGTCGTTGATTCCGCGGATATGTCACGGGATAGACGCCAGTCTTTCCCTGCGTGCGACATTCATATTCGCAGCGGCGACCAACCCCTGGCAAGTCTTCGTCCATTGCCGGATCGCGCCACCCCTGCGGACCGTCAAGGGCCACGGCCACGACACAGTGGCGCCGCGCGAACTGGTCGATCTCTTCCGCCAGTGCGACAGGCGTGAGCGGACTACAAGGCCACACGACCGCGCCGGGCACCACGCGCTGAAACGTCGTGCTCGTGTCGTCATATTCGATCAGCGCGCTGCCGTTCGCGCTCCAGGAAGCACTTGCCACGTCGATTCCGAGGACTCTTCGCCGCACGATTCGCCCAGGATACACGTAGTCGAAGGTGATGGCCGATCATATCGCCATTGTCAGCAAGGAACGTCTCTCGAGCTGTGTCTGCCGACTGTCGCCGCTCAATCTGCGGCAGGTCGAGGCTGCGATCCGGGTTCGGCTCGGGCGCTACGAGGCAGCGGGAGCGAAATGCGGAGGGAGCAGAAATTCTGCCCTCTCGTGCGCGCCGGGCGTAGGATGAGTTGCGACGAGCTTGCGGGGAGCCCTCGATCCGCAGCTTCCTCCGTTGGACCCTGGCGATTTCCTGTCTCGTGCTCCTGGCCGTGCCCGGGCTCTCCGTTGCCGGCACGCCGCAGAGCGAGAAGGGCTACTTCGGCCCGCAACTCGAACTCTCGCCCACATCCCCCGCTGGCCGGTTCTCGTGACTGCGCCGGACGCTGTTCACGCTCTTCCCCTCGCAGCCATGGCCTTCGACACGGAGCTCGAAATGGATCTCGCGCCAGGGACGCCGTGTCGTAGACTTCGTCTTCGATCATGCATTCCGGTCCGAACGCCGCCACTAAGACGAGACCGCGCCGCCGAGAGAGGGGGTAGAACGTGGGTTCGATCGAAATCCGAAGCATCGATCACGTGGTGCTACGTGTGCGCGACGTCGCCGCGTCGAAGCGCTTCTATTGCGACGCCCTCGGCTGCACGGTCGAGCGCGAGAGCGAAGCGCTCGGGCTATATCAACTGCGCGCCGGCACGAGCTTGATCGACCTCGTGCCGGTCGCTGGTCCGCTCGGCCGCCTGGGCGGCGCGGGCCCCGGCAGCGAGGGCCGCAACGTCGATCACTTCGCGCTGGCGCTGGCCGCCTTCGACACCACCGCGATCGCCGCCCAGCTGCGCGCCCACGGCATCGAACCCGGCGAAGTCGGCGACCGCTATGGCGCCGGCGGGATGGGCCCTTCGATGTACATCCGCGATCCCGACAGCAACGTCGTGGAGCTGAAGGGGCCCGCGCATCCGTGCTGACGGTGGGGCTCGAGGCCCGAGGATCAGCACGAAATCAGCGCCCCTGGTCGGATCTGCGTCTTCTCCGAATTGTTCTTGATCTTCGAGGAGCGAGGGTGCATCCTCCACGATGGAGCGGCGACCACGGGTCCCAGTACCGGGAACAGGGCATCGAACCCGGGGCGTCAGGACAGAATCCTGCTTACAGGAGCGCCACCCAAAAATTGTGGCGCCGCTCCACTCCTCCCCCTCTTCCGTGCGGGCGCTTGGTGCAGCAGAGCGCGGCGCTGTTCGTCTTCTTGCCGGGGTCACAGCATGAGCCAGACGCAACGCACGCGAACTCTCGGCGCGGTTCTTTACGAGCGCTTCGAGCTACTCGACTACTACGGCCCGCTCGAGATGTTCGGGGGCATCGGGCCGGAGCTGCGCATCGTAACGGTCGCGGAAAGGATCGGACCGGTCGCCTCGACGCAGGGTCCGAAGACGCTCGCGGAGTTCGCTTTCGGCGACTGCCCCCACCTCGACCTGATCCTGCTGCCCGGCGGCTTTGGCACAGTCGAGCAGCTCGGCAACGAGGCGCTGCACGCGTTCTTGCGCGATCGCGCGCAGGCCGCCGAGGTCACGATGTCGGTGTGCTCCGGCTCGGCGATCCTCGCGAAGGCGGGCCTGCTGGACGGGCGGCGCGCCACTTCGAACAAGCAGTTCTTCGAGCTTGCGCGGATGCAGAGTGCGAGGGTCGACTGGGTGACGGAGGCGCGCTGGGTGGAGGACGGCCCGATGGCTACGTCGTCGGGCGTCTCGGCCGGCACCGACATGGCGCTCGCGATCATCGCGCGTCTCTACGGCAGGACGAAGGCGGACGAGATCGCAGAGCTGACCGAGTACGAGTGGAATGACGATGCGACGCACGATCCGTTCGCGAAGTTCTTGAACAAGGCGATGGGAGGCGGCGTCAGAGACGGCGCGTGACGCCGTGGCGCGCCTCAAGCCTCGAAGATCACGGCCAGCACGCCCCCCTCGAGGCGAGCCGACGCGACCGTGCGGCCGACCAGCGAATCCGGCAGCGAGATTCTGCGCTGGGCGTCCCGTACGCGTACGTGCAGCTCGGCGCCGTGGACGCCCACATCCACGTCTTCCTTCGACACATTCGGGAGCTCGATCTCGAGCACGGTGCCGCGCGCGTCCTTGCGCAGACGCACGGGCCGCCCCGCCGCCAGCACGGCCGCCGGGTCAAGGGAGCCGTAGACCTCCTCACCGAGGCGGCGCAGCAACTCGACTCCGATCAGCTCTTTCGGGTGCAGCGGCGCGTGCAGGATGGGCACGGGGAACGAGGCCACGATCTCGGCCTGCTCCAGGCGCTCCTTCTCGGCCCAGCGCGCGAACCAGCCACCAGCTGCCCGCGGCGGAAGCTCGCGGTTCACAATCACGGCGTCGGTCGAGACCCCGTAGAGAGAGAGGTAGGCGAAGGAGCGCCGCGTCTCCTCGACGACCACGCGCGCCGGGTTCAGCACCAGCCGCGCGGTCGTGCGGTCGCCGTCGAGCAGGATCTGACGCACGTCCTCGATCTCGCGGTAGAGGCGCTCGAAGGCCTCGAAGAACTCCTCCTGCGGCACGAGCTTCGAGCCGCCGAGGCGGCCGATCACGGGCCGGAGCCAGCGTGCACCGCGGCGCTCGATCTCGAAGAAGTTCTCCATGAAGATGCGGAGCACGTCGGGGAAGCGGAGCATGCGGAGCGTGGCGCCCGTTGGCGCGCAGTCCACGACGCAGACGTCGTACTCGCCAAGCGCCTCGACCTCACGTACCGCACGCAGCGCCATCAGCTCCTCGAGCCCCGGAAAGACCAGCAGCTCCTCGGCCAAG
>CAYGXT010000305.1:0-4489 GCA_964353695.1 uncultured Myxococcaceae bacterium | reverse complement strand
TGACCCGCGCCGCGCCCGCGTAGCGCCTTGCCGACTAGCGCTTCTCCCATGCGCGGCCGGAGCGTGCGGCCCTCGGCGATCTCCACCTCGCGATGGACGTCGAACGCAGCCGGCTCGACACCGCGCACCAGCACGTTCTCGCGTCCCCCCTGCTTCGTCCAAAAGAACGGCTGCACCACCAGCTCGGGAGAGACCAGCCGTTCTCCCGCCTCCCCGGTCGCGATCCCATCGAGGTAGCGTATCGAGTCGTACGCCAGCCGCGTGATCTGGCTCGATCCGTCGTTGTCGGCGCCCTTGCGCAGCACCACCAGATTCATGGGGTCGCCCGTGATCGCCACCGTGCGGCGAAGGCTCGAGAGCAGACCGAGGAAGAGGCTGCACGCCACGACCACCAGAGCGACCACCACGATCATGCCGAGACTCCGCCTCGGCCTCGCTACGACGTTCCCGAGCGAATAGGAGATCGGCAGCATCAGAACACTTCCCGCAGCGTCTGCGCCACCGGCTTGCGGGCCGCGCCCCAGGCCGGCACCAGACCCGCTACCACCCCGATCCCCAGCGAGAGCGCGAGCCCCTGGACCACCACGGCCTGGTTGACGATAAAGCCGCCGAGCGGCCCGAGCTGTTCGGAGCCCGCCGCCACCTCGCGCAGCACGCGCGTGAGCAGCGCCGCCAGGCCCACGCCGGCCCCCCCCGCGAGGGCCGAGAGCACGACGGTCTCTGCCACCAGCATCGAGAAGATGGCGCTGCGGGGGAAGCCGATGGCCTTGAGCACGGCGATCTCTCCCGCCCGTTCGCGCACGGCCATGGAGGCCGTGTTGCCGGCGATGAAGACGATGCAGAGCGAGACCAACGCGGTGACGATCATGAGGATCGTGACGAAGCCCTCGAGCGAGCCGAAGAACGCGGAGAAGAAGCTCTTCTCGGTCTGCGTCGAGGTCTCCGCCTCGCTGTTCCGGGTCAGCTCCTGGATCCTCAGCATCACCGAGTTCACGTCCTTCGGATCCTTGACTCTCACCCAGACGATGCCTGCGATCCCGAGGCTACGGCCCTTGGCCTCGAGCGCCTGCGCCAGGTACTCCCAGTTCAGCCACAAGATCTGAGCACGGTCGCTCGCGAGCTCGGCCACGATGCGCAGGTCGAGGTCCGCGGGCCAGACCGTGCTCCGTAGCGTGATGCGGTCTCCCACCTTCCAGCCGTATTTCCGCATGGTCCCGCGGCCGACGATCGCGCCGTCCCGGTAGCGCCGGAAATCCGCCAGGCCCTGCGGCGAGATGTTCCAGTCCGGATACACGCTCGCTACACGGTCTGCCTCGACGGCGAAGTTCGGGAAGGTGACCCGGCCAGCCTGCTCGAAGGCGCCGCCGAACCAGACCTGGGCCATGGCGTCCTCGACCCCGGGCAGAGCGCGGATCTTGCGGGCAAAGGCGTAGGGCATCGGGTAGACCAGGCCGGCCTTGTTGACGACCGAGATCCGCGTGTTGCTCGCGATGCGGTTGAGGAGCGCGTCGAGGCCTGCGGGCATGGTGAGCAGGATGCAGACCAGCAGCACGGCGAGCGCGATGGCTCCCCCCGTGAGCAGGGAGCGCAGCCGGTTGCGCCGAAGGTTCGCGAGGACGAGCCCGAAATAGCCCATGACTCAGCCGCCCGGAGCCGGCAGCGCAGAGCCCCCCGCCGCCAGTTCGAGGGCGTCGTGCGCGCGACGCGCCTCGTCTCCCTCGAGCAAGATCCCCTTGTCGAGGTGGAAGACCTGATCCACGAAGCGCAGCGCTCGCGGGTCGTGGGTCACCATGATCACCGTCTTCCCGAACTCTTCCTTGAGCTGGCGCAGGAGTCCGAGCGTCGCCTCGGCGTTCCTGGCGTCGAGATCACCCGTGGGCTCATCCGCGACGATCAGATCCGGGTCGCTCACGATTGCACGCGCGATGGCGACGCGCTGCTGCTCGCCACCGGAGAGCGTGCGCGGCGAGTGCCCGATCCGGTGCTCGAGGCCCACCACACGCAGGGCGATCTCCGCCCGACGCAGCCGCTCCGCCCGGGGCAGGTCCGTCAGCAGCAGGGGCAGTGCGACGTTGTCCCGCGCCGAGAGCACCGGCACCAGGTTGAAGAACTGGAAGATGAGGCCCACGTGCTGCGCCCGCCACCCGGCAAGCTCGTCCTCGCTGAGATCGCCGAGCCGCTGCCCGGCCACCCAGACGTCGCCGGCGCTCGGCTGGTCGATGCCCGAGATGAGATTGAGCAGCGTCGACTTGCCCGAGCCCGACGGGCCCATGAACGCCACAAAGAGGCCGCTCCCGATCTCGAGCGAGCAGTCTTCGAGGGCGTGTACCTCGTCCACGCCGCGGGTATACCAGCGTGAGACGCGATCGAGACGGATGAGCGGAGGGACGGCTCCCGCTGCGGAGGCTTCCGACACGACCGAGAAGCCTAGCCCGCGCTCCGGCGGCGGGCGATACTGCGCGTGGGGGGTGGAGTGCAGCTTCGACGCAAGCTCGTCCTCGTGGCGGGGCTGTATTTCGTCGAGGGCTTCCCGCCCGGCATCGCGGGCGATGTCTGGCCCGTCTGGCTGCGCTTACACGGCGCCTCGCTCGCCGAGATCGGCTGGGTGAGTGCGCTGCTGAGCGCCTACACCTTCAAGTTTCTCTGGTCGCCGCTGGTGGACCGCTACGGGGAATACCGCGGCTGGATCGTGGTGCCGCTGCTCGCGATGGCCGCAGCGCTGGCCCTGATCGCAGCCAGCGACCCTGCGGAGCGTAGCCTCTCGCTCTGGCTGCTGCTCGGGGCGTTTTGCCTGGCGTCGGCGACACAGGACATCGCCATCGACGCCTACACCATCGGTCTCCTCGAGCGCGGGGAAGAAGGCCCCGCCAACGGCGTTCGCGTCACGGCCTATCGCGTTGCCGTGCTGGCCGGCGGAGGCGCGCTGCTCTTTCTACCACGCTGGATCGGCTGGCCCGCCACGCTCGGCACGGCTGCCGGCGTGCTGCTCGCCCTCGCGGTGGTCGTCACGCGGCTGCCTTCGGTGCGCTTCCCACGCGCGGCGACCGGAGAGGTCGGGCAGGCCATGCGACGCTGGCTCTCGCGGCCCGGCGCCGCGCAGCTTTTCGCTTTCGTCTTGCTCTATCGCCTCGCAGACCTCAGCATGGGGCCCATGGTCAAGCCCTTCTGGGTCGATCGCGGGGTCAGCCTCGAGGAGATCGGCGCGGTGTCCACGGCGCTCGGTTCCTTCGCGACCGTGGGCGGCGCGCTGGCCGGTGGCGCCTTCGTACGCAGCCGCGGTCTGTCCAAAGCCCTGCTGATCTTCGGCGCCTTCGCGATGCTCTCGAACCTCGGCTACGCCGGCGCGGCCCTCCTGCCCGAGACGGGCCGGCCCGGGCTCTACGCGGCCTCCCTGGTCGAGTCGTTCTGCACCGGCCTTGCGACAGCCGCATTCCTCAGCCTGCTGATGCGAGTCTGCGAGAAGGAGCACGCGGCCGTGCAGTTCGCCTGCCTCTCGGCGCTCTCGCTGGCCCCGCGGCTCGTGACGGGGCCGCTATCGGGCGCGGGCGCGCATGCCCTCGGCTACCCCGTCTTCTTTGCCGCCACGGCCGTGCTGGCGCTTCCCGCGCTCGCGCTGCTGCCGGCGGTACGCCAGTTTGCGAACGATGAGCACTGAGACGCCGAGCATCGGGCTCGCGGTAGCGCGTATCGCCGCGGGCAGCGCTCTCGCCGCCGGCACCTTCCTCGTGATGCAGCCGTTCGTCGTCCCCATGGCCTGGGCGGCGCTGATCGCGCTGATGAGCTGGCCCCTGTTCCGTCGGATTCGCGATTGGACGCGGCGCCCCGCCCTGACGGCCGGGCTCTTCACCGCCGTCGTCTTCCTCACCGTCGGCGTGCCGCTCACGATCCTGCTTGCGAACCTCGGCAGCGAGGCGACGCGCCTCGTCACGGGGGTGCAGGAGTGGCTCGCGCGGGGCGCTCCGCTGCCCGGCTGGGTGACTCAGCAGCAATGGCTCGTGGAGCGCATTCAGCATGTCGAGCGCGTGAATGTTCTCGACCCCGTGGTCATCGCCGGCTGGGTGCAGAGCTACGGCGGCACGGTCTCCAGTCGGCTGGTCGATCTGGCGGGCGCCGTGGCCCGCAATGTCCTGAGTGTGGCGATCACGCTGCTCGCACTCTTCTGCTTCTACCTCGACGGCGAAGGCCTGGCCGCCCACGGCCGGCGCATGGCGCTGGTCTTCCTGCCGTATGCGTCGGAGGGCTTCCTCGAGCGCGTGGGCGCATCGATCCGCGCCGTCGTGTTCGGACTGCTCGGAACCGCGCTGGTCCAGGGCACGCTCGCCGGCATCGGCTTCGCCGTGGCCGGCACGGGCGTCCCCGTGGCGCTCGGAGCCCTCACGGCCCTCGCTTCGTTCGTGCCCGTCGGCACGGTGCTGGTGTGGATCCCCGCCGCCGCGTGGCTCGCGCTCTCGGGCGAGAAGACCGCGGCCCTCGGACTCGCGCTCTGGGG
>CAYGXT010000304.1:0-4499 GCA_964353695.1 uncultured Myxococcaceae bacterium | reverse complement strand
CGCCAGACGGGGCGGTCATGCTGGACTACGTAGCTGCCGCCGGCGCGTCGGGCATCAGTGGCAGCGTACGCATCGAGACGCCGGAGCGCGACGTCACGAGAGCCCTCGACACGATGCCGGTCGAATTCGTGGACGCCGTGGCGCTGCTCCACACGCGCTGCGCGGCCCAACGCGGTGCGACCGCAAGCTTCGTCGTAGCAGAGGCCGCGCCCTCGGCGGCGCCGTCGGGAGATCTTCTGCCGGTGGCGGTAGCCGACCACGGCGAAACGAGCGTCGAGCGCGTCGCTCTCGTACTCGAGCCCGGGCTGGCGGACGAAGCGCCGGCGTGGCGCATCGCCTGCGGTGGCTGAGCCGATCGCCTGTCCCACGCTGAGGCTGCCGGCTCTCTGGCTGGTCGCAGCGCTGCTGGCGTTCGCCTCACCGGCTGCCCCGCAGACGGTGCTGCCGTTTCCGCGTCCCGGCGACGTGCGCCCGCCGCTGCCGCCACCGGCGCCACCGCCGAGCGATCCGGGCCTCGTGCTGCCGCCTCCGCCTCCGCCAGGATCTGCTGCCGAGGGTGGTGAGATCTTCGTGCGGGAGTACCGGGTCGAGGGCAACACGTTCCTGTCGTCCGAGGAGATCGACGCGCTCACGGGCCCCTATCGGGAGCGCGTCGTCACGGCGGAAGAGCTCGTCGCGCTTCGCGACCGTCTCACCCTCGCCTATGTGAACCGCGGCTACCTCAACTCGGGCGCCGTAATCGATCCGCAGCAGATCCGTGACGGGGTGGTTCAGATCCGGATCGTCGAAGGCGCGCTCGAGCGCATCGACGTCGAAGGGCTGCGCTGGCTACGCGACGACTACGTGCGGGATCGGCTGGCCCTCGCGGCCGACGTCCCCCTCGACGTGCATGCGCTCGAGGAGCGCATGCGCCTGCTCCGAGAAGATCCCCGCATTGCGCAGCTGCACGCCGAGCTTCTGCCCGGCAGTGCGCCAGGCCTGGCGCTGCTGCGCGTGCGGGCGGAAGAGGCCCGGCCCTACCACGCCAATCTCTTCGGGGGCACGCTGCAGTCGCCGGCCGTCGGCACCTGGAGCGCGGGAGCGACGCTCTCGCACGACGATCTCACCGGATACGGCGACGCGCTCGCGGGTGGCTATACCTGGACGCCGGGCGTAAACGAAGGCGGCGGCTCCTACTTGTTCCCGCTGAACGCACGCGGCGGCGCCGTCGAGCTCTACGGCCACTATGGCGACAGCCGCGTGACCGAGAGCCCCTTCGATGCGCTCGAGATCGAGAGCCGCGCGTGGACCGCCGGGCTCGGCTTCGTCCAGCCCGTCTACGAACGCCCCGGGCTGCGTCTTTCGCTCGGGCTGCGCGGGGAGCTGCGCGAGAGTCGAACCTTTTTGCTGGGAGAGCCCTTTTCGTTTTCGCCGGGTGTCAACGACGGGAAGGCCCGCCTCTCGATCCTGCGCTTCACGCAGGATGCGCTCTGGCGGGACGAAGTGCAGGTGCTCGCCGCGCGCTCGATGTTGAGCTTCGGTCTTCCGATCCTGGGAGCCACATCTTCGCACGACGACCTGCCAGGCGGCGAGTTCTTCTCGTGGTTGCTGCAGACGCAGTACGCGCGTCGCCTTCCCTTTGCCGGCCTCGAGCTCGTCGTTCGCCTCGACGCACAGACGCCGCGTGATCCGCTGCTCTCGATCGAGCAGTTCTCCATGGGCGGCTGGAGCAGTGTGCGCGGCTACCGCATCAACCAGATCGTGCGCGACGGGGCGCTCGTCGGCTCCCTCGAGCTGCGCATTCCCGTGATGGCGCGGGCCGACGGAAGCCCTCTCGTGCAGCTCGCTCCGTTCTTCGACAACGGCTACGCGTGGAACGTGTCGCTCCCGCAGTTCGGGCCGCCCTGGATCGGGAGCGTGGGCCTCGCGCTGCGTGTCTTCGTGCTGCCCGGCATCATGGCCGAGATCTCATGGGGAGGCAGGCTGCAGCACATCCCGCAGCCAGCAAATCGAACGATCGAAGACTACGGCTTCAGCGTACGCGTGGGCGCGCTGCTCTTCTAGGGCTCGGGCGGGGGTGCGGCGACGTCGGTGTTTGTAGCGGCAGGGGCCGCGGTCGCGAGCCCTTGCGTCGCGAGCAGCCGCGACTGCACGACACGCTCCGCCTTGCTCTGCGGCGCGGCCACGATCCCCTGCTGGAGCGCAGCGAGCGCGTCGTACCAGAGCCCCTTCTGCCCGAGCGCGCGCGCCGTTGCCAGGGAGGCCGCAGCCACCGGAGCATCCCCACTCGCCGCGATGCGCTCGATCTGGCCACCCGAGATCACGTCCTTCGAGCGCGAATCCGGGTCTGGTACCAGGTTGACGAACCAGGTGTAGACCAGGCCCGGCTCGAGCACGACGTCGAACTCGGCGAGCGAGAGAGCGTGGATCCCAGCGGCGTGGGGGCCCGGAATCGGGCTCTCGATGCGTGGGCTCGTCGACCGCGGATCGTTCAGCACGAAGTCGATGCGACAGTCCGTGGCCTCGCCCAAGAACCAGTAGAGCGTTGGCTGCGCGCTCGTCGTCAGGCCCACGTGATCCTCTGGCACCAGGGCCAGGATCTCCGAGGCGCAGGTGGCGGGCCCGCGCGTCGAGCCGCCCATGCGCCCGCCGGGCAATAGCCGATCCGGCGGCGGGGGCACGTAGACCTCGCTGCCCTCTGCCGGAGTCTCCGGGGCTGCGGGGATCTCTGCGCTCTCCGCGCGGCCTGCGGCTTGTGCACGCTTCGGCTCGACAGCGGCCGGGGCCGCCGCGCTCGCGGCCGCCTCGTCGCCGCTCGCCGCAAGCTCGGGCTGCGCGGCCGCACTTCTGCCCAGGAGTGCCGCGAGCGCGATGGCCACCGCAGCCATCCGAACCGAATCTGCGCAGGGTCGCAAGATCATCCACCGCCTCCAGAGTCAGGGGATAGGATACGCCCCGCGGCTTCCGATGGGGAGCCGAACACGCGATGGATGCAGACTTTGTGGCTGCGTCCCTTCAAGGCGTACTCGCCGAGGGCCTCGGTCCGAAAGGCCCCGGCGAGACAGACGACGGTCTCTTCGCTCACCAAGATGCGCACGAGCTGCAGCTCGTGCGCGCCGGCACGGCCTGCCGTCGGCAGAGCGAAGCCCGCGCCTTGCTGCACCCCCTCCTCGTCGGTCTCGTCACGAGCGATCGACTCGAGCCGCGACGCGACGTTCACCGTGTCGCCCACCGTCGTGAGCTTCTGCCGCTCGTCGGAGCCGAGGCTTCCGAGAATCACCGGGCCGGTGTGGATGCCGATGCGCATGCGCGCCGGGGGCATTCCTTCCGGCGCCCGGCGCGCGCTCAACACGGCGAGCTCGTGATCGAAACGCAGCGCGCAGCGCACGGCCTGGCGCGCATCGTGCTCCACCTCGGCCCGCGTCTTGCGCGGCACGGGCGCTCCAAAGTTCGCCTTGAGGCCATCGCCCCAGTAGTCGTCCACGATGCCGCCATGCTCCTCCACGGCTGTGGCGAGGGCACTCATGCACTCGCCCAGCCAGCGCATCAGCGCTTCGGGCTGCATCGACTCCGCCACCGCTGCGAAGCCGACGAGATCGGCGAAGAGCACCGTCACCGTGGCCTGCTGCGCGCGCAGCCGGCCATCGCGAAGAAAGAGGCCGCGCTCGGCCCAGAGCCTGTCTCGTACTGGACGCGAGACGTGGCTCGTGAGCAGATGGTCGACGATAAATCGATCGCGGCGCTCGCGGCGCAGCACGTCCGCAAGGCTCAGCGTCGCGGCGCCCGCGAAGGCGAGGAGCGCCGTCGGCAGCGGAAGCCAGAGGTTCGCGAACGCCGCCGCCAGGGCGAGTCCGGCGAATGCGAGGACGGCCGCGGCGAGCGCGGCAATGAGCCTTCCAGGCGAATGCAGCCGGATCCCAAGCAGGCCGCCCGCGACGGCCATCGCGAGCACGCCCGCCCAGGCGACGCCTGGGCCTGGAATCGTCTCCATCGGATCTCCACGCAATGCGATCCGCAGCAGCCGATCCGCGATCAGCGCGTGCACGTCGACGCCGGCGGTCGTCGGGAGCCCCGAACCCTCGACGCTGGAGAAATCCGCGAAGCGATCGCTCACGCTCGGCGACACCGTTCCGAGCAGCACGATGGCGTCGCGAAACTTCGCCGCGTTCGCGTCGCTCGCGAGCACGTCGCCCAACGAGAGGGAGGGCAGCGCAGCGGCCGCGGTCCGGAAGTCCCGGAGAATCTGATAGCCCCCGTCGTCCGCGCCCACGTAGGCGCCGTCATCGCCGAGAAAGCGTGCGAGCGTGCCGCGGCCGAGTTTCAGGGGGCGGCGAGGATCCTGCCCGGACGACTCGACGGGCAGGGGCGTGATCGGCTCTGCCTCTCGCGCGAGATAGGCAAGGGCGAGCCGAAACGCGAACGCGATGTGCGGTTTCCGCTCTTCGTCCCAGGCATAGAGAAGAGCGCGGCGGAATCGCTGATCCGGATCGACCACGAGATCGCTGAAGCCGACCTGCTGG
>CAYGXT010000303.1:0-4501 GCA_964353695.1 uncultured Myxococcaceae bacterium | reverse complement strand
CAGGCCAAGTCCCAATAGTGCGATGGTCGAAGGTTCAGGGACGGGGGCTCCCTCCAGCGTGAGACCCGTCAACGCAAAATCGACGAACAGCCCGATCTTGTAGGTGTCAAAGCCCTTCAGCATGGCGGTACTGCCCAGATAGTTTGGCGACTCATCGTAGGAAAACGCATTGCCGTAATACCCGCTGGCATTGAAGTAGAGCGGATCATTGAAGCCGTCCTCTCCATTCAGCACGGGCATGATCTCGATGGACGCGCCGGTCGCGGCGGTGTTGGCAAGCAGCAAGGCCGTGAATGCGATCAAGTCGAAGACATCGCCGTCGATCCGTTCGAGAGTGATTCGCGCCTTGTAGTCAGTCACGCCCGGGGGTGGAGTCGTCACAGCCTGCGCTTCCACTCCATCGGGCCACGGAACGCGAACCATGCGACCGATCGGTTCGGTCATCCCAACCCCGCCGGTGAACAACTTGTCCCGCGTGTACGTGAAGAGATATCCGTTGCTGCTGATGGTGTCGGAGGTGACCCCCGACGCCACGTCCGTCGCAACCTGAGAGCTGTCGAAGAAGACGACGGGTGTCGCGTGTGCTGTCGCGGAACCGATGCAGAAGAGGGCGACTGCAAAGGCAAAGGGAGCGGGGCGAATCACAGTATTCTCCTCTTGATTGCGGAGCTCTCACGAACGCTCAGAGGGCGCGCTGTCGAAAGCCTGCCTTCGACACAGGAGCATGACCGACGGGCTCCACGGGGCTAAGCCGGAAAGAGATCCGGACTCACAAGCACTATCAGGATAGCAACGGAGCCAGGACGCCTCCAGTTGCGTGTAGATTGCCGATCGCGCGAGCGATCCCCATCGTTACTCAGGGGGTGGTTGCGGGCTCGCGGCGTGCGGCGATCCGTTGCAGCGCTGCCGGCCAGGGCTCCTCCACATCGAGATCTTCGTAGGCGAGCACGCGTAGCCTGCCGCGCACGGCCTCGAGCAGCTCGCCGGGCCGAACCAAGAAGACTGGATTCGAGGGTTTCCGGAAGCGCTCGTTACCCGCCGCGAACGTCTCGTAGAGCAGGAGACCGCCGGGAGCCACGGCCTCCACCAGCGCGGCGAGCAGCGGGCGATGCAGGTAGCGCGTGACGACGACCGCGGCGAAGCTGCGGCCGGCGAGCGGGAAGGGAGCACCCGACTCGAGATCGAGAGCGATCGATTCGACGCGCGGATCGTGCGCGAGATCGCCGAGGCCCGAGAGATCCCGGTCGACTGCCGTCACGGGATGGCCCCGTGCAACGAAGAGCCGCACGTGACGGCCGCTGCCGCAGGCGAGATCGAGGACGGCCCCGCCGGGCGCGACGAGGGGCGCGAAGCGCTCGATCCACGGCGACGGGGCGTTTCGAGGGGGGTGCGCATTCATACAGACCTCAACGTGAGCAGCATACCGCTTCTGCACGCGCAGCCGGTGTGCCCTTGAGATGCCCTCGGCCTTGCCTAGACTGCCCTCTCCCGGGCCGGACGGGAGTTTGCAGGGCGTCCGCGCCGAGCGAAGGAGCGCGATGACGTCGCCGAGCGTGGAGCGAGCCGGGCTCGTCTTCGCAGCGCTCTGCGCCCTGAGCAGCGCCTTTGTGCCCGGCATGGCGAAGCTCAGCACGGGGCAGGCCGATCCGCTCGCTGTGGCTGCGCTGACGACGCTCTTTGCCGCGGCGGCGGCGGCCGTGGTGCTCGGCGCGCGCGGCGAGCTGACGCTCCTGCTCCGCCGAGATCTGGCGCCGCGTCTGGTGCTGATCGGAGCGCTCGGGACGACCCTCGCGTTCTTGCTCTACTTCCAGGGCGTACGCCGCACGAGCGCCATTGATGCGGCGCTCTGCCTCCAGATCGAGCCCGTGTACGCGATCCTGGTCTCGTGGCTTGTGCTCGGGCATCGTCCGACGCTTCGGCGTGTAGGGGCCGTCGCGATGCTGCTGGCCGGGATCTTCTTGGCCGTGCGCGGGGGTGGCTTCCAGGATCCGCTCGGCGTCGCTCTTCTACTGGCAACGCCACTGTGCTGGCAGGCCTCGCACCTCGTCGTATTGCGGGGGCTGCCCGGAGTGGCGCCGCCCGTGCTCACGGGAGCCCGATATCTTTACGGCGGCCTCCTGCTCTCGGCCGGCTGGGTGGCGAGTGGCGGCGCGGCTTCGCTCCCGAAGGGCGATGCGCTGGCGAGGCTGCTGCCGGTGCTGGCGATCCAGGGCGTGGTCTTGAGCTACGTCGGCACGCTGCTCTGGTATCAGGCCATTACCCGTCTCGATCTCGCTCGCGCCACGGCGATCGTGGTGCCCTCCGTGCCCGTGCTCTCGTTGGCCGTGACCTTCGTGCTGGTGGGCGAAGTGCCGACCGCTGCGCAGTGGGTCGGCATGGCGCTCACGGCGTCGGGCGTTCTGGCCTTCGTGACCGCGCCGCATGCCGTCGAGGCAAGCGAGCGCATTCCTTCGCAAACGGCACCGCTGGCCGTGGACGCGGATCCGGCCACCGGAGGCGACCAGGCGTAGCTGCGGAACACCTCAGCGGCACCAGGCGCGGGGTCGCGTAGCCCCGCGTTCTCGGGGCCGGTACCGTGGCATCCGCGAAGCGAAGGAGGATTGCATGGCCGCGCTCACACTCGTGATTGGAAACAAGAACTACTCGTCCTGGTCGCTGCGACCCTGGCTGGCGCTGCGCGCGGCTGGGCTTCCGTTCGAGGAGGTTCTCATACCCCTCTACAGGCCCGAGTCGAAGGCGCAGATCCTGCGCTGGTCGCCGAGCGGCAAGGTGCCGGCGCTCGTCGAGGGAGACAGCGTGACGTGGGAGTCGCTGGCGATCTGCGAGCGCGCAGCGGAGCTGGCGCCGACGGCGGGGCTCTGGCCGGCGGACGCGGTGGCGCGATCCTTTGCGCGCTCCGTCAGCGCCGAGATGCATGCGGGCTTCCTGGCGCTACGAACGCTCTGTCCGTGCAACCTTCGGCTCCGCGCAAACCGCCCGCTCACGCCAGAGGTCGAGGCAGACGTCGCACGCATCAGGAGTCTCTGGCGCGAATGCCGCGAGCGCTTCGGAGGCAGCGGTGAGTTTCTCTTCGGTCGCTTCGGCATTGCCGATGCCATGTACGCCCCAGTGGTGACGCGCTTCCGCAGCTGGGGGATCCCGATCGAAGATCCCGTCGTCCGCCGCTACAGCGGCGCCGTGCTCGACTGGCCGCACTTCCGCGAGTGGGAAGAGGCGGCGCTCCAGGAGACGGAGCGGATCGCGTCGTCAGAGGCCTGAAGCGCTACCGCTTGGGCTCGTAGCCCAGATTCGGCCCCAGCCAGCGCTCGGCCTCGGCCACGGCCATGCCCTTGCGCTGCGCGTAATCCTCGACCTGATCGCGGTCGATCGCGCCCACGGTGAAGTAGCGAGCCTGCGGGTGCTGCAGGTAGATCCCGCTGACGCTCGCACCCGGCTGCATCGCGAAGCTCTCGGTAAGCGTGATGCCGATTGCCGGCGCGTCCAGCAGTCTGAAGAGGGTCTGCTTCTCCGTATGGTCGGGGCAGGCCGGGTAGCCGAAGGCCGGCCGGATGCCGCGGTAGCGCTCGGCGATCAGCTCGTCGGGAGCGAAATGCTCGCCCTGGCCGTAGCCCCAGTCGCGCCGCGCGCGCTGATGCAGGCATTCGGCGAAGGCCTCGGCGAGGCGGTCGCAGAGCACCTTCACCATGATCGCGTTGTAGTCGTCGTGCGCGCGCTTGAAGTGCTCGGCCGCCTCGTCCTCGCCGAGGCCGGCCGTCACGGCGAAGGCGCCCAAATGATCGGGAAGGCCGCTTTCGCGCGGCGCCACGAAGTCGGCGAGCGATCGGCTCGGCCTGCCAGGCTCCGGCCGTCGCTGCTGTCGCAGGCAGTGGAAGCGTGCGAGCTCCCGGCTCCGGCTCTCGTCCGTGAAGAGCACGATTTCGTCTCCTTCGGAGCAGGCCGGCCAGAAGCCGTAGACGCCGCTCGCACGCACGAGGCGCTCATCGATCATGCGCTGCAGCAGCGCCTGGCCGTGCTCGAAGAGCTCTCGCGCCGCGGCCCCGATCTCGGGGTGCTCGAGGATCCTCGGGTATTTGCCCTTCAGCTCCCATGCGGAGAAGAAGAAGGTCCAGTCGATGAACGGGACCAGCTCGGCCAGCGGGAAGTCTTCGAGAACGCGGCGGCCCAAAAAGGCCGGCTGCGGCACGTCGTCGGCGCGCCAGGCGATGGGCACGCGGTTCGCCAGGGCCTCGGCGTAGGGCACCAGCACGCGCCCCTGTTTGGCGCCGTGCAGCTCGCGAAGCTTCGCCTGCGCCTCGCGGTTCTCCCGGTCGAGATCCTCGCGCCGGCGCGGATCGAGAAGGCTCGAGACGACGCCGACCGCACGCGAAGCGTCGAGGACGTGCAGCGTGCAGGGGCTGTACTCAGGGGCGATCTTCACGGCCGTATGCTGCCGGCTGGTGGTGGCGCCGCCAATCAGGAGCGGAAGCTGCATCCGGCGCCGCTCCATCTCCTTCGCCACGTG
>CAYGXT010000302.1:0-4524 GCA_964353695.1 uncultured Myxococcaceae bacterium | reverse complement strand
CCGCACGCGCTCCGAGGGCTTCGGCCCGGAGGTCAAGCGGCGGATCCTGCTCGGCACCTACGTGCTCTCGGCCGGCTACTACGACGCCTACTACCGCAAGGCACAGCAGGTGCGCACACTCTTGCGACGCGACTTCGAGGAGGCCTTCCGCGGCTGCGATGCCATTCTGACGCCGACCTCGCCCGAGGTCGCCTTCCGCATCGGCGAGAAGTCGGCCGATCCTCTCTCGATGTACCTCTCCGACATCTACACCGTGACGGCGAACCTGGCGGGGATCCCAGGCCTGTCGGTCCCCTGCGGCTTCGTGCGGGGGCTGCCCGTGGGCCTGCAGATCCTGGGGCCGCCGCTGGAAGAGGCGAGTGTGCTGCGTGTGGCCGACGCCTGGCAGCGCCGTAGTGACTTCCACTTGCGCCGCCCGCCGGAGCCCGCATGAGCGCCGCGGCCGCTCCGGCGAAGCCGGTCCACCCGAAATACGAGGTCGTGATCGGTCTCGAGGTGCACGTGCACCTCAAGACCGAATCAAAGCTCTTTAGCCCTGCCCCCGTGCGTTACGGCGACGCGCCGAACCACGACGTGCATCCGATCTGCCTGGCGCTCCCGGGGGTGCTGCCCGTGCTCAACGCACGCGCCGTCGAGTTCGCGGTGCGCGCCGGCATTGCCACCCATTGCAAAGTGAACCCGCGCTCGGTCTTCGCCCGCAAGAACTACTTCTACCCGGACCTTCCGAAGGGCTACCAGATCTCGCAGTTCGAGGATCCGATCTGCACCGGCGGCTGGCTCGAAATTGAGTTGGAGGGCGGTGCGAAGCGCATCGGCATCACGCGTATCCATATGGAGGAGGACGCTGGCAAGTCGATTCACAATGAGGCCGCCAGCCACGGCGAGGGCACCCGCGTGGACTTCAACCGCGCGGGCGTGCCGCTGCTCGAGATCGTCTCCGAGCCCGATCTGCGCTCCGCGGCCGAGGCCGCAGCCTACCTGCGGACGCTCCGTGCCGTGCTCCGCTGCATCGAGGTGAGTGACGCGGACATGGAGAAGGGTCAGTTCCGCTGCGATGCCAACGTCTCGTTGCGACTGCACGGCACGCAGCAGCTCGGCACCCGCAACGAGATCAAGAACCTGAACTCCTTCCGCTACGTGGAGCAGGCCATCGAGACCGAAATCGTGCGTCAGGCGCGGATTCTCGACGAGGGCGGAGTGATCCAGCAGGCGACGCGGCTGTACGATCCCGGCGCGAACCGAACCCGCGTGATGCGCATCAAGGAGAACTCGGACGACTACCGCTACTTCCCCGATCCCGACCTCGTGCCGCTCGTGATCGACGAGGCGGAGATCGAACGCATCCGCCTCGAGCTGCCGGAGCTGCCGGATCGCAAGCGTGTGCGCTTCGAGGCCGAATACGGGCTCTCGGCCTACGACGCGCGCCAGCTCACCGTCGACCGCAATCTCGCCGACTTCTTCGAGGGAGCCGCCCGTGCCCACGGCACACCGAAGAGCGTCGCCAACTGGATCCTTCGCGACGTGATGCAGCAGCTGAAGGAGCAGGAGACGGAGATCGCCGCCACGCGACTCGAGCCCGCGGCCCTGGCTTCCCTGCTACGGCTGGTGGACGACGGCAAGATCACGACGAAGAGCGCGCGGGAGCTCGTACCGGAGCTGATGCAGAAGGGGGGAGATCCCGCCACGCTCGCTGCAGCGCGCGGCCTCGAGGCCGTCTCCGACGGCGGCGCGCTCGAGACGGCGGTCGCCGAGGTGCTCGCGGCGAATCCCGACTCCGCTGCGCGTTTCCGTGCGGGCGAGGAGAGGATCCTCAACTTCCTCATGGGCCACGTCATGAAGAAGACGGGTGGCAAGGCGAGCCCGGGCGCCGTGCGCGAGATCCTGGCGCGCAAGCTCCGCGAGTAGCCGCATGCGCTCAGCGCTGCGCGTGCTCGCGGTCGTCGCGGCGCTGCTGGTCGCCGCGCTCGCGGCCCTCGCCGTCTTGCTGCCGCGCCTCGTCGATCGCCCCGAGGTGCGCGCGCGGTTCGAGGCCGCCGCGCGCGATGCGACGGGCCGCGAGCTCTCCTACGAAACCCTGCGTGCCGGCTTCTTTCCGCCAGCGATCGAGATCGTGAAGCCCGTGCTGGCCGGCGAGACTGCGGGCGCGCCGCCCCTATTCGAGGCCGATCGCGTGGCGCTCCGCCTCGCCCTGCTGCCGCTGCTCGATCGGGCGATCGTAATCGATCGCCTGAAGATCGAGGGCGCACGCGCGCGGGTGGTGCGAGAGCCGCCGCCTGCCATGCCCGCGGCGGCGGAGCGCGACGGCACGCCCGCCACGGCCGCGCCGGGCGCCGAGCCCGTGGTCTCAAAGCCCGGAGCTCTCCTTGGCGTGCGCAAGATCGACATCGAGAACGGACGGATCAGTCTCGAAGACCGCAGCGTATCGCCCCCCGTTCTGCTCGTGCTGGAAGACATCGATGCGAGGGTGCGGGCGACGAGCCCGGACGCGCCTTTCCGCTTCGAGGCCACGCTGCGCCTCGAGAGCGGTGGCGCCATTGCCTTGCAGGGCACGGCGACGGCGGGCGGCGAGATGGATGTCGAGGCCACATTGGAGAGGGTCGAAGCGAAGCCTTTCACGGCCTATCTCAGCCACGGGCGATCCATCGCTGGCCTGCTCGGCGGCAGCATCCACGCCAGCGGGCCCATGACTGCACTGGCGAAGGTCGATGCGAAGCTTCGCCTCGAAGATGCAGTCGTCGAGCTCGATGCCATGCGCCTGAGCGGCAAGCTCGGGCTCTCGGCGAGCCTTGCGAGCAGCCAGGGCTTGCTCGGCGGGCCCTTCGAAATCGACGCCACCGAGGCTGATCTCGCCTACGCCGGCGCCTTCCACAAGCCCCCGGGCACGGCGGCGACCACCTCCGGCACGCTCGAGGCGCGGGCCGAAGGCGGCTTCGACGTGGAGGAGCTGCGTGTCAAGATCAAGAACTTCGAAGCACACGGGAGCGTGCGCTCCTTGCCTCAGCAAGAGCTCGTGCTCGCGGCCGAGCCCTTCGAGCTCGCGGGCTGGGAAGCGCTGCTCCCGGCACTGACCGGCAAGGCGCTTGCCGGTCGCCTCGCCCTCGACGTCCGCGTGTCGCCTCTTGCAAAGGCGCCCGTCGGCTCGCTCTCCGCCACGGGTCGCGACATCGACGCAGGCGCCTTCTCCGCCGCCATCACGGGCCCGCTGCGCTTCGACGCGCGCTTCGAGGCGCCGCTGGCGAGCGCGAAGCCACTCACAGACGTCGTCTCCGGCACCCTCGAATTCGTCCTCGGTCCCGGCACCCTGCAGGGCGTCTCGACGCTGCGCGACACGATCGAGCGTGCGGGCCCCGTGGTGCAGGCGGCCGTCGCCGCGGGGCAGGCCTTTGGCGGCCGCGACGTGCGCCGCATGTACGGCGACCGCTTCGAGCGTATCGGCGGTCTCGTGAAGCTCGGCGAAGGTCTGGCGCGTTTCGATCCGATCGAGGCCGTCTATCGAGACTACCGCCTGGAGCTGCGCGGAAGCGTTCGCCTCGCCGACCGCGCGCTCGACGCGCGAGGAGAGATCGTCTTCGCCGACGCGAAGGGCGCCGGCGCCTTTCGTGGGCAGACGCTTCAGATCTCCCATATCGGTGGCAGCCTCGACCGGCCGCGTGTCGAGCTCTCGCAAGAAGACGTAGCCAAGCTCGTGGCGAGCGCCACCGGCTCCACGCTCGAGCGCAGGCTCGACCCCTTGCTCGATCGGCTGCGCAAGGATGCGGCTGACGGAAGATCCCCGCTCAGCGCACTGCAGAACCTGCTCCGGGGAAGGAAGCAAGATTGACGGCGCCGGCCTCCCCGTGGTTCACCCTGCGCTGGACAGAGCGCGGCGTCGAGCTGCTCGATCAGCGCCGGCTCCCGGCTGAAGAGGTCTACCTCCTGCTCGACGGCGTGGAGGAGGTGGCGCAGGCGATCGAGAGTCTCGCCGTGCGCGGCGCACCGGCCATCGGCTGCGCCGCGGCTCTCGGCGTCGCGCGGGGCGCAGTCACGAGCCCGGCGGGCGACATTGAGGGGCTTCGCGACGATCTCGAAGCCGCCATCGCGCGGCTGGCGCGTACGCGGCCCACGGCCGTGAACCTCTTCTGGGCCCTCGAGCGCATGCGCGCCGAGATCGCAGTCGCAGCCGCGGCGCCTGGAGCCAGCGCGGACGACGTGCGCGCCCGCGTCGTCTCGGCGGCGTGCAAGCTCGTGGACGAGGACGTCGAAATCTGCCGCGCCCTCGGCCGCGCCGGCCTCGAGCTCGTGCCGGCGCAGGCCCGGATCCTCACCCACTGCAATGCGGGCGCGCTCGCCACGTCCGGCTACGGCACGGCCCTCGGCGTCGTGCGTGCGGCCGTCGAGGCCGGCCGCAACGTGCGTGTGTTTGCCGACGAGACGCGCCCCTTTTTGCAAGGAGCGCGGCTCACGGCTTGGGAGCTTCATCGCGACGGAATCCCCGTCACGGTAGTGACCGACAATATGTCGGGCCATCTGATGGCGCAGGGAGAG
>CAYGXT010000301.1:0-4543 GCA_964353695.1 uncultured Myxococcaceae bacterium | reverse complement strand
GACGAAGCAGGCTCGCCGAGCGGCGTGGGCCCCGGGCGGACCGTCAATCGAGACGCCGCTCTGCGCTGTAGCGGACCAGCGGCGGACGTATCTGCGCGCCGTTCTAGCCGGTGTCTTGATTCGGGTGGACACATAGTGGGCACCCAGCACCTACGCCGCGGGTGCCCATGGAGCCCGAGCCCCGCTAGCGCCAGCACGCCCGAAGGCAGATCTGGGACTTCGGCCCGGCACGCTCCCCTCGCGTAGTGAGGCACTCTGTCGTTGGCCGAATCCCTCAACGTTTCTCTATCAATGCACCCCTTATTGGGTCTACCATTACACTCGTGTCAGTAGCTGGCTCGTTCATCGCGTTGGATCATGGCGCGTAGCCTGACGCGGTTCTCGTGAGCCCTGGCTGCCGCGTACCACCAAGAAGGAGAGCGATGAGTTACGGGATTCGTAGTGCGTTGATCACGATCGCTGTGGCAACGCTGCTCGGAAGCGGGGCGGCACTCGCCGCGAGCAACGCTTGCAAGGCCGACCTGAACGGGGATCTCGTCGTCAACTTCGCCGATCTCGCCGTGCTCAAGTCCGTCTTCTTCCAACGCTGCAACGATCCCGGTCCGATGTGCGGGGACGATGTGGCGCAAGGCCCCACGGAGGAGTGCGACGACGGAAACGTGCTGAACGGGGACGGCTGCTCCAGCATCTGCATGCTGGAGCCCGCACGCCACTTCCCGGCGACGGGGCAGACGACGTGCTGGGACGCGGCGGGAGCCCCGATCCCGTCGTGCAGGGTGTGCCGGTTCGTGGGGGGAAGCCTCATATGCGAACCCAGCGGGCACGACGGCGAGATCCAGGCTGGCGCGACTCTCGCCTACGTGGACAATGGCGACGGGACGATCACCGATACGAACACGGGTCTGATGTGGGAGAAGCTGTCGAATGACGGGACGATCCACGACTGGGACAATACGTACACATGGGACGACGCGTTTGCGGTGAAGGTCGCGACGCTCAACGGGGGCAGCGGCTTCGCGGGGCATACGGACTGGCGGGTGCCGAACTACAAGGAGCTGGAGTCTATCCTCAACCTGCGGAGCTACAATCCTGCAGTGAGCGCCGCGTTCAACACGGGCTGGTATTCAGGCTGTACCGTCACGAGCTGTAGCTGCACGCTGCCGGCCGACTATTGGTCTTCCTCGAGTCTCCCCGTCACCTCGTACAACGCCTGGCGCGTGAACTTCGATATAGGCGGTAGCTCCTGGGACGACAAGGCGTTCAACCACTCTGTTCGGGCAGTCCGGGGCGGCTTGTGATTGGTTCAGGAGCCGCGCGCGTGCGGTACCGGGTGAGTGGCGAAGTCCTACGACCTCAGGTTGAGAACCGCTTCGCGTAGTCGACGCTGAGCCAGCGCTCCGGGCGGATGCGGATCAGGACGTTCCCACCCGCTGTGCGGTCAGCTCCCGTTGCCTCTACATAGCGGTCGCCGAGCTCGCGGCCGAGGTATCGATGTGCCAGCGGGCGGATGTCGCGCTCGAGGTCTGCGGGCTCCACCGCGACGACAGTCCCTTCGACGCTGACGTACTTGTAGGGCACGGCTTCCGTCTGCGCGCAAAGACTTACGCGCACCCCCTTCGCCAGAAGCTTCCCCTTGCGCGACGCGCTTTCCGTTACGAGACGCAGCTCTCCGCCCGGCTCGTACGCGTACCAGATCGGCACCGTGAGCGGCCCGTGGCCGGAGTCCGGAATGCTGACGATCCCGACGTGGAGGCCTGCCAGGAAGGCTTCGCTCTCGGCGCGGGGCATGCTGCTGCTCATGGGGCTCTCCTCGGATCTGGGTTGAAAGATGCTGCGCGCCTCAGCTTGTCGCGGGTCTTTCCTGTCCGCCAGCGCCGCAGCAATGCAGTCGCCCCGGCCGCTCCGGCGTCGCATACTCGCCCCGCTCCGGGGCCCGGACCCGGCGCTTCGCAGAGGAGCCCCGATGACACCGCTTCCCGCCCTTTCCCTCGCCGCCGTGCCCGGCCGCCGGCTTGCCACGCTCGAACTCGCCCGCGAGATCGAGCGCCGCGGTTTCGCCGGCATCTACTGCGCGAGCTTCGGCGATGCCATGAGCCTGTGCCTCTCGCTCGCGCACGTGACGAAGACGATCCCCTTCGGCACCACGATCGCGAACATCTACGCGCGTACGCCCGCCGACCTCGGCCAGTCTGCGGCCTACCTGCACGAGGTGAGCGGCGGACGCTTTCGGCTCGGCCTCGGCGTGAGCCACGAAGCTTTCAACGCCCGCCTCGGCGTCACGGCCGGCAGGCCCCTCGCCGACATGCGCGCCGCCGTCGAAAAGATCCGCGCCGGGGCCGCGCAGTACGGCGCGCTCCCGCCGCTCGTGCTCGCGACTCTTCGACGCAAGATGGTGTCGCTCTCGACCGAGATCGCCGAGGGCGCGGTCTGGGCCAATGCTGCACGCAGCCACATGAGAGCGTCGCTCGAGAGCATCCCTGTTGAGCGCCGAGCCGCCGGCTTCTTCGTGGGCAACATGATCCCCACCTGTATCTCTGACGACCGCGAGGCCGCCGCAGCGGTCAACCGCAAGACACTGGCCGCCTACCTGATGCTCCCGAACTACCGCAACTACTGGAAGGAAGCGGGCTATGTCGAGGAGATGGAAGCCGTGGAGCGAGCCCTCGAAGCCGGGCAGCGCGAGCGCCTGCCGTCGCTCATGAGTGAGCGCTGGCTCGCCGACTGCACGCTCTACGGCTCGGCGAGCGCAGTGCGCGAAGGTCTCGAAGCCTGGCGCGAGGTGGGCGTCTCCACGCCAATCGTCGTGCCCTCTTCTACGCGCGGCGGGCAGATGAAGGCCTTCGAGGAACTCCTGGCCGCCTTCGCCTGAGCCGGGGCAGCCTTTCGGGCCCGGCTCCAGCCCAGGCGGCCCACGAAGGACGCAATGAAGATCTATACGACCGCCCCGATGGAGGATCCGCGCGACGCTCGAGTCCGCTTCGCGCAGCTCGAGGAGATCGGCTACGACGGAGCCTTCTCGTTCGAGGCCAAGCTCGACCCCTTTCTGCCGCTCGTGACCGCTGCCGAGCATACGCGGACGCTGCGTCTCGGCACTGCGATCGCGATTGCGTTCGCGCGCAACCCGATGAACCTCGCGCACCTCGCACACGGCCTTCAGACGATCAGCGGCGGGCGCTTCGTGCTCGGCCTCGGCTCCCAGGTCCGGCCGCACGTGGAACACCGCTTCAGCATGCCGTGGTCGAAGCCTGCCGCCCGCATGCGCGAGATCGTGCTGGCGATCAAGGCCATCTTCGACTGCTGGGAAGGTCACTCGCAGCTCGACTTCCGCGGCGAGTTCTACCACCACACGCTCATGATCCCTGCCTTCGATCCCGGGCCAAATCTGTTCGGACCGCCACCGATCTTTTTGGGCGGATTCGGTCCGCTGATGACCGCGGTGGCCGGCGAGACTGCCGACGGCTTCTTCGCCCACCCCTTCAACAGCCGCAAGTCTTTGCTGCGCAACACGCTGCCCGCTCTCGAACGTGGTCTCATGAAGGCGGGGCGCCGCCGCGCGGAAATCGAGGTGATCTGCGCGACTCTCGTCGTGACCGCCGACGACGAGAGCGAGTTCGAGCGCGTGACGCTGGCAGCGCGCAAGCAGCTCGCCTTCTACGGCTCGACGCCCGCCTACCTGCCCACACTGCGATGTCACGGTTGGGATGCCCTGCACTTCGAGCTGAACCGGCTCTCGAAGCAGGGACGCTGGGATGATATGACGGGATTGATCGACGACGAGGTGCTCGAGACCCTCGCCGTGGTCGGGCCGCGGCCCGAGATCGCCGGCAAGCTGCGCGCGCGACTCGACGGGATCGCCGACGGCGTCAGCCTCACCCACAACCGCGCCCCGGACCCCGCACAGTGGAGCGACATCGTCGCCGACCTGAAGCGCACGCCCGCATGACGGCCAGACGAGCGAGGAGTAGCGGCAGGGTTCTCCGCGGGGTTCCCTTGCTGGCTTGACCCAGCCAAAGGTGGATTTCTCACTTTGGTCGCACCACAAACCCGAAATTCGAGCCACTCCCAGTACAGACATCGCTCGGCACCGACCCTCGGGTCGCCTTCGAGCCTGTTGGGGAGGTAACCCGCTATGGCCGATTCCGCCCTGCCGCGCTTCGCCGCTGCGCCCGCTCTCGCTTCGCGGGGGCCGGCAGCTCATCGATGGCGCTACGCGTCGCGGTGGGCGCTCCTGTCGGCGGCGTGTCTGACGTTGGTCCTGCTGGCGGCGCGACCCGAATCCGCTTCAGCCATCAGCTTCGCCCTGACCGGGCAGATCACGGCTGTGATCGACCCGACGCACGTTCTCGACGGCACGCTCCTCGAAGGCGGGCGGGTGGATGCCGCCTACATCGTGCGTTACGACGATGACGGCGGCACCACCGTCGTGTTCGGGGACGGGCAGACCGGCCGGCGCGTGCCTGCCGACGGCGGTGTGAGCGTGGGCAACTATCGCGCTGGCAGTGGAACCGGCGGCAATGTGACGTTCTCGGAGCCCTGCGTCGCC
>CAYGXT010000300.1:0-4556 GCA_964353695.1 uncultured Myxococcaceae bacterium | reverse complement strand
GTGCCCACGTGATCGATCGAGCCTGCCGCCACCACGCTCAGGTCGGCGAGCGACGAAGGCCGGAGCGGCCGCGAGGTCATCAGCCCTATCCGCAGGTCCGCCATGGCCGCCTCCCGCCGCGCTCGGCGGCCACGTTCTCCATAGGGCTACGTAGTCGTGGAACACGAAAACGTGACGGGGCGTATCGGTACGTGCCGGGATCGGCAGGAGCCGCGCATAGCCGATGCGCAGGGGATGCGCAGGGAGCGGCCCGAAAGCACTACCCGGCCGCTTGACCGCGGCGGACGCTGGATGGATAATCTCCTCCCGCCCGGTCCCGCGCGGTGCCTCGTGCGCGGTCTTCTGCTCTCCGTCCTCGAGCTTCTCTTCCCCCCGGCCTGCGCGCGCTGCCGCGGCGTGGTCGGCGACGGCGCGCTCTGCGACGCCTGCGCCCGCGCCCTGCCCCGGCTGCCACACGGAAGCTGCCCGCGCTGCCTCGCAGCGCCCGCGGCCGGCGGCGGGGGCCCTTGTTCGGCTTGCAGCTCACGCCGCTCGCGTCTCGCGGGCCTCGTCGCCGAGGCTCCCTACGAGGGAGAGATCGAGCGCTTCGTCCACCGCTTCAAGTACCCGCGAGCGGGGCTCCTCGGGCTCGATCCCGCACCGGAAGCGCTGCTCGGCTCGCTGCTCCTCGATGCCGCCGCACGCATCGTGGGGCCCGCTCCGGATCTGATCGTGCCCGTTCCGCAGCATCCTGCCGGGCTCCGAAGGCGCGGCTTCAACCCTGCGGCCGTGCTCGCGGGCGCGCTGGCGCTTGCGAAGCAGGCACGTCATTCGCCGCGGGCGCTGCTGCGGCTACGAGACGGGCCGAGCCAGACCGGACTCGACCGACGCGCCCGGCGCCTGAACGTCGCGCACGTCTTCCGAGCGCGGCTGCCCATGCCGGCGCGCGTCTGGTTGGTGGACGACGTCGTCACGACGGGCGCCACGCTGGAGGAGGCAGCGCGCATGCTGCGCCTGGCCGGAGCGCGTGAGGTCGTGGCCGTGTGCGTGGCACGGACGCTGCTTCGCGACGGCTCCGCCTGATCCGTCAGGCTACCGGTTCGGGGCTCTTCTCCGCACCCACGATGTCGAGGATCGCCTGGCGTAGGCGCGTCGGATCGACGGGCTTCTTGAAGATCACGCCTCCGAGGCCGAGCAGTCGGCTGCGCTTGATGATGTGATCCCGGTCGTAATGGAAGGCGGTCATCATCAGCACGGGCAGCTCGGGATGTCGCACCTGGATTTCGCGGTAGAGCTCGTAGCCATCCATACGCGGCATTACAACGTCGGTGAGTACGAGCTGGAAGTGCCCGTTGCGAATCCGCTGCAGCGCCTCCTCGCCATCGCCTGCGGTCTCGACGACGCAGCCCCAGGCCGAGAGGATCTCGGCCAGGCTATGCGAGATGCCGAGGTCGTCGTCCACCACCAGCACGCGCAGACCCTCGAGCCGCGGATCGCGCGTCACGACCGGATGGCCGCGGTGGCGCAAATCGACCATGCGCGCCATTCCCGCGTAACCGACCGTCTGGTAGTTCTCCTCGCGCGCCATCTCGCCGAGCCGGTCGAGGATGCCGGCTACGCGGCCGATCTCGCGGCGGATCGCATCGAGGCGCTCGTGCTCGACAGAGCAGTCTTCGTCCCCAGCGCGTCGTTCGACGTCTCGCTCCAGCAGCTCGACCTGGTTGACGATCACGGCGAGCGGATTGTTGATCTCGTGGGAGAGGCCGATCGCCACCTCGCCGAGAGTGGCGAGCTTGTCCTTGCGGAGGATCTCGCGTAGATCCTTCGCGAAGCCGATGGTACCGTCTCCTTGCCCGCTCTCGTCGTAGAGCAGCGTGCCGGAGATGGCGACGGGAATGTGCTCACCGGATTTCGAGACGAAGCTGGTCTCGAAAGTCTCCACCACCCCCTCGCCGCCAAGGGCCTTGCTGCGCATGGCGTTCGCCACGCGCCTCGCCTCCCCCACGCTCGGATACAGGTGCCCGACGAAGGTTCCGAGCACCTCTTCGGGCTCGTAGCCCAGGACGCGCTTCGCACCATCGTTGTAGTAGACGACGATGCCCTTGCGGTCCGTCGCCACCACGAGGTCGGTGGAGCGAGCGATCAGGCGCTCGAGCGTTTCCTGGGTGATCCCCATCGTCGGCAAGGCTAGCGCAAGGGCCCCTGGTTCCCGCGCCCTGGCTACTCGACCCCCTGCTCCGCGAGCCAGCGCTCGGCATCGATGGCCGCCATGCAGCCGGTGCCCGCGGCGGTGATGGCCTGCCGGTAGACGGGATCCGTGGCGTCGCCGCAGGCGAAAACGCCCGGAACCAGGGTGCGCGAGCTGCCGGGCTCGACCTTGATGTAGCCGACGGGGTCGAGTGCGAGCTGGCCACGCAGAAAGTCGGTGTTGGGCTTGTGGCCAATGGCGAGGAAGAGAGCCTCGATCGTGATCTCCCGCTTCTCGCCCGTCAGAACGTCCCGCACCCGAACGCCCGTCACGAAGTCCTGGCCCAGCACCTCGTCCACCTCGGCGTTCCAGACGAACTCGATCTTCGGGTTGGCCCGCGCGCGCTCCTGCATGATCTTCGACGCTCGCAGGCTATCGCGCCGGTGGATCAGGCTCACCTTCGTCGCGTAGCGTGTGAGGAAGAGAGCCTCCTCGAGTGCCGTGTCACCACCACCCACGACCGCCATGGGCTTGTTGCGAAAGAGCGCGCCATCGCAGGTGGCGCAGGCCGAGACGCCGCGGTTCAGCAGCCGCTTCTCCGAATCGATGCCGAGCCACCTCGCCGACGCACCCGTTGCAATGATCACGGCGTCGGCCAGGAAGCGGTGCTCGTCATTCTCCACGCGGAAGGGTCGCCGCGAGAGATCGATCGCGGTCGCATCCTCGGCAAGGACGCGCGTACCGAAGCGCTCCGCCTGCTTCTGGAACAGCTCCATCATCTCGGGGCCGCTGACGCCTTCGGGGAAGCCGGGGTAGTTCTCGACGTCGGTCGTGAGCATGAGCTGGCCGCCGAACTGCAAGCCCGCCAGCATCACGGGCGCGAGGTCCGCCCGGGCGGAGTAGATGGCGGCCGTGTAGCCAGCCGGGCCGCTGCCGACGATCACCAGACGTACGCGCTCGACCTCGCCGTCGGCGCCCTTGCGAGTCAGGCCGAGGAGGCTGTCGAGCTCGCCCGTCTCCTCGAGGGCATACAGCTCGTCGCTGCCGCCCAGATGTCGGTCGCCGACAAAGATCTGCGGCACGGTCCGCCGCCCCGTCCTTTCGATCATCTCGGCGCGGCGCCCAGGCTCGGCCTCGACGTCGATCTCCGTCCAGGTCTGACCCTTGCGGGCGAGCAGATGCTTGGCCCGGTCGCAGTAGGGGCAGACCTTCCTCGTGTACATCGTGATGGCCGGCATGGGGCCTCCCCTGGGATGGAACCTGAGATTGCCGTCCCATTCTAGCGGCGTGTGGCGGGCCTTCTACTTTCCCCCCTCGCCTCGCCGTGTCGGAGCGAGGGCAGTGGTAGAGTGAGCCGATGCTCGTGCCGCGGGAAGTCACGCAGGCAAGCCTCGACCGCCTGTCGGCGGCAACGCTCCGCCACGTGCCGAGCCAGACGTACACCGTGGGAGACCGGCTCGAAGAGCGGGCCAGCGCTCATCCCGAGAAGGCGTTCGTGCTCTTCGAGGGCGACAGCGTCTCCTACGGCGAGGTCAATGCCAACGCCAACCGTGTCGCCCACGCGGCCTTTTCGATCGGACTGCGGCGCGGCGACGTCGCGGCGCTCGTGATGGAGAATCGCCCTGAGTTCGTCTCCACCTGGATGGGGCTCGCAAAGCTCGGGGTGACGGTGGCGCTACTCCCTGCGCACGCGCGGGGTCGCGCGTGCGAGCGCGCGCTGGCGGCGGCCGATCCATCGCTCGTCATCGTCGGCAGCGAGTGCGCCAAAATGGTCGAGAGTCTCGAAGCTGCGCCGCGGCGGCGCTGGCCCGTCTACGAAACGGGGGCCGGCGGCGGGCCGGCCGAGAGATTGCCGGGCTCCCTGGACTGGGACGCGCTGCTCGCGAGCGCCTCGTTGCAGAACCCGAACCCGGCCGTGCGCGACGGCCTACGGGCCGGTGACGATCTCTTCTTTCTCTACACCTCGGGCACGACGGGATTGCCCAAGGCCGCGCGTCTCTCCCACATGCGCTGGCTGGGCGTCGGCGACGGGATGTCGGCGGTCGCCGGCTACGGCCCCGACGACGTGATCGGCTGCGTGCTCCCGCTCTTTCACGGCGCGGGCGGGATGGTGGTGGTCTCGAGCGCCCTCGCACACGGCGCCTCGATCTGGCTGGCGCGGCGCTTCTCGGCGAGCCGGTTCTGGGACGATGCGCGACGCCATGGCGTCACGGGCTTCCAGTACGTCGGTGAGATCTGCCGCTATCTCGCCAACCAGCCGCCGCGTGCCAACGACCGCGATCATCGCGTTCGGGTGATGATCGGCGCGGGGCTCGGTCGCGACCTGTGGCACCAATTCCTGCACAGATTCGGCGTCGAGCGCATCGTCGAAGGCTGGAGCTCCACCGAG
>CAYGXT010000299.1:0-4561 GCA_964353695.1 uncultured Myxococcaceae bacterium | reverse complement strand
AGGAGCAGGGTGGCCAGCGCGCCGGCGCCTGCGAAAGGCAGGGCGGTGAGGATGGTCAGCGGATGGATGAAGTCCTCGTAGAGGATGCCGAGCACCATGTAGATCACGGCGATGGTGAGCAGCAGCAGCATTCCCATGCCGGCCATCGAGCGTTGAAACTCCTGCGCGGTGCCCTGAAAGCTGCCGCTGATGCCGGAGGGGGGCGGAAACTCTTCCAGGGTTTGGGCGATGCGATCGGTGGCCTGGCCGAGGGCGACACCGGGCTTGAGGTTGAAGGAGAGCGTGACGGAGGGGAACTGCCCCGTGTGATTGACGGCGATGGGGCCGGCGCCCTCCCTGACTTTGACCAGCTCGCGTAGCGGCAGCAGCTTGCCAGTGGCGGCGCGGACGTAGAGTTGGTCGAGAGACTCGCGGCTGGTCTGCGCCTCGTTATTGACGCTGAGAACGACCTTGTACTGGTCCTCCGGCGCATAGATGGTCGAGATCTGGCGCGGGCCGTAGGCGCTGTAGAGAGCGTTCTCGATCTTGTCGGTGGAGACCTGGAGGGCAGAGGCGCGATCGCGGTCCACCTCGAGGCTCACTTCCGGGTTGGCGATCTGCAGGTCGCTGGTGACGTCCTGAAGCTCGGTGGCCGCAGCCAGGCGCTCCTGGAGCTTTAGCGAGTAGTCGTAGAGAGCGGGCTGGTCGGAGCCGGTCAGCGAGTACTGGTACTGCCCCTTGGAGGAGCGCGGGCCGATCTGGATCGGCTGTGTGCCGCGCAGATAAACGCGCATGCCCGGGACGCCGTTGTTGAGGGCGGACCGCAGCTCCTGGATCACTTCGTCGGCGCTGTTCTTGCGTTCGGCGCGGTCCTTGAGGCGGATGAAGAGGCCGCCGGTGTTGCTCGAGCCCATGCCGGAGCGCATGGAGCCGACGCGGGACATGAAGACTTCGACATCCGGGTTCTTGTTGGCAATGTCGGCGACGGCCTGCTGCTGGGCGCTGATGGCGGAGAAGGAGATGCCCTGGATCGCCTCGGTCGTGGCGGAGATGCGGCCCTGATCCTCGTTGGGGATGAGTCCCTTGGGGACGGCCTTGAACAGCCACACGGTCAGCGCCATCACGGCGAGGGAGGCGATCAGGAACCCGCCCTTGTTCCGGATCGCCCAACGCAGGCTGACAGCGTAGAAACGCTGGATTCGCCCCGAGTGTTCCGCCTGCTTCTCGTTCTCGGATACCTCGCCGAGGGAATGCGCTTTGAGAAAGCGACTGCAGAGCATGGGGGTTAGCACCAGCGAGACGACGCCGGAGACGAGCACCGCGACAGCGATGGTCACGGCGAACTCGCGGAAGAGCATGCCGATGATGCCGCCCATGAACAGCACCGGGATGAAGACGGCCACCAACGAGAGCGTCATCGAGAGGATGGTGAAGGCGATCTCGCTCGAGCCATCGAGCGCAGCCTGCATCACGTCCTTGCCCATCTCCGTGTGCCGGTAGATGTTTTCCAGCATCACGATGGCGTCGTCGACGACGAAGCCGACGGCCAGGGTCAGCGCCATCAGGGAGAGGTTGTCGAGGCTGTAATTGCACAGGTACATGACGGCGAAGGTGCCGATGATCGAGAGCGGGAGCGCCAGGCTGGGGATGATCGTCGCGCGGACGTTGCGCAGGAAGAGAAAGATGACCATGACGACGAGCGCCAAGGTCAGCATCAGCGTGAATTTGACGTCGCGGAACGACTCCTCGATGGGAAGCGAGCGGTCGTAGAGCACGGCCAGCTCGACGGAAGCCGGGAGTTGCTGACGAAAGAGCGGGAGGAGCCCCTTTACGGCCTTGGCGACCTCGACGGTGTTGGTGCCAGGCTGGCGCTGGATGGCAAGTACGACGGCGCGGCGCTGGCCGTCCAGCTTCGTGCAGAACCAGGCAGCGACCCGGTCGTTCTCCACGCTGTCGGTCACTTCCGCCACGTCCTCCAGGCGTACCGGGCCGTCCGCGCGCTGAGCGATGATGATCGGCTTGTAGGCGACGGCGCGCAGGAGCTGCCCCTCGGCCTGGATCGTCCAGGCGTGGTGGCTGCCGTCGAGCGTGCCGGATGGCAGATTCACGTTCGCCGCCTGCACCGCCGCCTGCAACTCGTCAATGCCGATGCCGCGCGCGGCCAGTGCCGCCGGATCCACGAGGATGCGGACGGCGTACTTCTGGGAACCGAACACCTGGACCTGGGCGACGCCGTTGACCATCGAGATGCGCTGGCCAATCAGGTTCTGGCCAAAGTCGTCGAGCTTGGAGAGCGGCAGCGTCGGGCTGGTCAGGGCCAGGAACAGGATCGGGTCGAGAGCGGGATTCACTTTGGTGTAGGTTGGCGGGGAGGGCATGTCCTGCGGGAGCAGGCGCAGCGTCTGTGAGATCGCTGCCTGCACATCCTGCGCCGCCGCGTCGATGTTCTTGTCCAGACTGAACTGGAGCGTGATGTTCGTCGAGCCGAGCTGGCTGCTGGAAGAGATGGAGTCAATGCCGGAAATGGTGGCGAATTGTTTCTCCAGCGGCGTCGCGACCGCCGAGGCCATCGTTTCCGAGCTCGCGCCGGGCAGGCTGGCGCTGACCTGGATCGTCGGCAGGTCCACGTTCGGCAGGTCGCTCACCGGCAGTTGCGGGTAGGCCAGCAGGCCGAACAGCAGGATCGCCAGCGTGACGAGCGTCGTCATCACCGGCCGCTTGATGAAGACGGCAGAGAGGTTCATGGGAGTGCCGAGTCCGTGCGATCCGTGATGGCCGGTCGAGCTTCTTTCTTGGCGTCGCCAAATTCCTTGACCTTGGTGCCGGGTGTGAGACGAATTTGTCCGTCCACCACGATGCGTTCGCCGGGCTTCAGGCCTTCGCCGATGACCGTGTTCTCGCCGGCGGATCGGGCGATGCTGATCTTGCGGGCTTCCACGCTGTCGTCCGCCTTCACCACGAACACATAGTTGCCCAGCTGTCCGCTCTGGACGGCGGCGCCGGGGATGACGAGGGCGTCGAGCTCGTTGCGCAAGGTGACCGCAATGTCCACATACTCGCCTGGCCAAAGCCGTTCATCCTCGTTCGTGAAGCTGGCCTTGATGCGGATGGTGCCGCTGGCCGTGTCGACCTCGTTGTCCACGAACACGATCGTTCCCGTGCCGGCGACGGCATCGTCGGCGCCGCGCAGCGTGGCGATGATCGTCACCGGATGCTTCGCCATTTCCGCACGCAGCTCCGGCAACCGCGTCTGCGGCAGGGCGAAGGTCACCAAGATTGGCTTCGTTTGCGTGATCGAGGTGATGGCCGAGCCGTTGGCCTGGACCACGCCGCCGCGGCGGATGTTGATTTCGCCCACGCGTCCCGCAAACGGTGCCTTGATTTCGCAGTATTCCAGGCTCAGTTTCGCCTGCTCAATCAGTGCCGCGGAGACTGCTGCCTGGGCCTGAAGCGCGGTGACGCTGGCCTGCAGGGCCAGCACGTCCTCCTCGGGGCTGACGCCGGACTTGAACAGACGCTCTGCCCGATGTTGCTTGCGCTCCGCCTCCGCAAGCTGCGCTCGGTCCCGCTGGAGCGCGGAATCCGCCTGATGCAGGGCCACCTCGAACGGCCGCCGATCGATGCGGAAAAGGATGGCGCCCGCCTCTACGGTTTGCCCCGGCTGGACGCGTTCCTCGACCAGCACGCCGCCGACCTGGGCCTTCACCTCCACGAAGGAGTTGGCCTCGACGGCGCCGAACGTGTGGAGCTCTACGGGCATGGGCATTTGTTCCACGAACGCGGTGCGCACGGGTTCCGGCGGCTTCGGCCCCTTCTGCTCGCCGCTTGGGTGGGTGCTGGAGTCGTCTTTGCCGCATCCGGAAACCGCCAGCAGCAGGCAGGCGCCCGCCAGCAGGCCCGCCGCCAAAAAAATTTTCGAACTGGAAGCTCGCGGATTGGAACTCTTCATGCCCGCTTCTCTTTCTCCTGCGCGTTGCGCTGGGCCGCCGTGAGTCGAGGCCGGCGCCCCTTGTGTCCTGCTCTCTCGAGGCCCTCTTGCTTCGTCCGTCGCAGCCTACAACGCTGCCCGGCTCGCGGGCCAGCGTGCCGTGGTGGCGCTGCAGCGCCGATGGCCCACGCCACGCGCCGCAGAGTGGCGTGATAGGCTGCGGCCTGATGGCAAGCGGCAATACTTCGCAATCCACAGCTTCCCGTCCGTTCGGCCCCGAGCGCCCGGGAGGGCAGGGGCTTGATCCGCAGCAGGAGGAGTCGGGCAACCGCGCGATCCTTGCGCTGCTGACCGATCCCCCGGTGTGCGACCAGGTGGATCTGGTGATCACCTGGCGCGGCGCAGCGGATGATCCGGCCGGCGCCTACGAGGTCTGGTCGCGGCGCGGCTTGGTGCGCTTCCGGCGCGTAGTGCGCGAAAACGGGAGCCTCGACTTCGAGCAGCTCGAGGTCCTGGGCGAGAATCCGATCGCGAATCAGGATCCGGCGCGGCTTCGGAGCTTGAGCGAGGAGAAGGCCGCCGCCCTGGCGTCGGGCTTCGAGGCGGACGATCCTGCGCGCCGCTTCATCCGCGCCGAGCAGCAGAGCTACCCCT
>CAYGXT010000298.1:0-4598 GCA_964353695.1 uncultured Myxococcaceae bacterium | reverse complement strand
CCCCATAACCGCGCCATGCTGCGCGTCTTCCACGACGCGGGTTTCGAGGTGACGAGCCGCTTCGAGGACGGCGTCGTGCGTCTCTCGTTTCCAATCGATCGTACGCCGGAAGCGAGCGCCGTTGCGTACGAGCGCGAGTGGGTGGCGCAGGCGCGGTCCATCGAGCGGCTACTGGCGCCACACGGCATCGGCGTGATCGCGGAAGGCGTGGCTGCCGAGCTCGTGACGGAGGTGCTGCTTCGGCAGCTCGCAGACGGAGGCTTTGCGGGGCCCGTAAGGCGCCTCTCCGCTCACGCCCCCGCCGGAGCCGGCGCCGGTCTCGATCTGATCTTCGTCGCCGTTCCGCCCGAGCTGCTGCGCGCCCAGATCGAACGCTGCGCGGGCTGGGGCGTGTACGCGGCGGTGCTGCTCGCGAGCGGTGGGCCGGAAGACGAGGCAGCGACCGCCCGCGGCGACCGCGCGTTGGCGCTGCACGCGCGCGGCGCCGGGCTTCGGCTGCTCGGTCCCGCAAGCCTCGGTCTCGCACGCCCGCTCGAAGGCAAGCGCCTCGAGGCCGTGGCGGCGCCCGTTCAGCTGCGGGCCGGTGGGCTCGCTCTCTTCACCGAGTCGTCACGGCGGGGACGCGACGCGCTTGCTGCCGTGGCTTCGAGGGGGCTCGGGATCTCGACTTTTTTCTCAGCCGGCCGCAAGGCCGACGTGAGCGCGAGTGACGCGCTGCAGTTCTGGGAAGGAGATCCGGCCACGCGCGTGATCGGGCTGTCGCTACGCAGCCTTGGCAACCCACGGCGCTCTGCTGCGATCGCGCGGCGCGTGTCGCGCAGCAAGCCCGTGCTGGCCTGGCTGGCAGACCTGCCGGCGGCGCCGCCCGAGGAGCTCGTCCTCGCCCTCGACGCCCACACGGGCATGATCCGCTGCGTGTCGCTCGACGATCTCCTCGACGTCGCCGAGGCGCTGCTGGCGCCGGTCGAAGCGAAGGCCCGCGACTTCGTTGACGCCCGGATCACGGCCTGGGAGCGCTGGCGGCGCTCGGTGCCGGGCCGCAGCGAGGCTCCGGAGGGTGTGGACCGCTTCGAGGCGCGCCGCAGGATCGACGAACTCCTTGCCGAGAGACCGGAGGGCACTGTCCTCGAGGCCGAGGACGTCGCGGCCCTGCTGCGCTGCTACGGCGTGAAAACGGCCGAGCCTGCAACGACGAAAGGCAGCTCCCCGCGGCTGCGTGTCGTGCAGGATCCGGCGTGGGGCTCACTCGTCGCGTTCGACGCAAGGCCGGGGGAGTCGGTGGCGCGACTCTTGCCGCTCACGGATCGCGACGTGCGAGCACTGGTGGCTCGAGGGCCTCGCGTGCTGCACGCCGAGCGTGTCGACATCATACGCCGAATTGCGACGCTCGCTGCAGACGTGCCGGAGCTGGCGTCGCTTACGCTCGCACTTCCGGCACGGGCAGGGGAGCGGCCCGCGCTCCTGCCCGGCAGCGCGCGCGTGGCACCCTGGACGCTCGGCCTCGCGCTCTGATCAGTGGGTTCCGATCGGATCCACGAAGGTCCACCTTGCGGGCTTCAGCACCAGCGCCTCGAACGGCTTGTCGATGTTCTGCGGCTGGCCGGAGAGAGCCGTGAACACGGCCGCCGGGAGGAACAGCCCGATCCCGAACGCGAAAGCGACTATGCCGAGAGGCCGCATGATGAGCGCGTCGGTAGCCACGCCCGACGGATCTTCATCGTACTCGTAGTATTTGTAGTAGTCGCCGGCGAACGCCGGGCTCGCGGACAGAGCGACGAAGGCGGCGACCAGAGTCGACGCGACAAGGCGGCGGATGCGAAGGAACATGGGACCCCCTTCTTGGAGTTCGGGCCTCGTATCGGCGTGCTAGGGATATACTGAAGCAGGACGCGGACTTGGCAATGCCCGGGAGTGCGCAGATACGCCCCGAACTCCGCGCGCCTGCATGCGCCCTGCGCATCTGGGCGTGGCCGGCGTGGGGCTACCCCGCAACGAAGCTCCGCTCCGAGAGCTGGCCGAGCGAGAAGATCCGGTAGAAGCCCTTGAAGAAGTCGCGGCAGCGGGCCGAGTGCTGCAGCGCGCGTGGGCTCGAGATCCGGCGCACTTCCTGGCGGAAGCTCCCGTCCTCGAAGAGCCGGTAGTGTGCCCAGCCGCCCGGGTAGTCCTTGGTGCAGTTCACCTCGACGTAAGGGATCTCGCCCGACGCGGTATACCGCCGCACGCGGTTGCGGTGTGTGTGGCCGAGCAGCACGCCGCGCACCTGCGGGTGGCGGCCAATCAGATCGAAGAGTTGGAGAGACTGCTGGGGGCGAATGCCGATGTTGTTGGGATAGGTGTCGGCGTGCTCGGGCGGAACGGGATGATGGTGCATCAGCACCAGAGTCGGCTGCGCGGTCTCGCGTGTCTCCGCCAGCGCCTCGTCGAGCCAGAGCAGACGATCCTCGTCGAGGGCGCCGTGGTGGTCACCGGGCTCCGCCGTCTCGACCAGCACCAGGCGCCAGCCGCCGAGCTCGAGGCTGCGTGGCGCGCGGGGCTGGCCCAGCAGCGCGTAGCCGTCCACCTCGAGGCCGACGTTGCGGCCGTAGTGGTCATGATTTCCGAGAAAGGCGTGGTGCGGCATGCGAAAGCGTGCGAAGGCCTCGGCGGCGGCAGCGAACTGCTCGGGCAGGCCGCGGTCCGCGATGTCGCCCTTGATCAGCGTGGTCTCCACGCCGGCGGCGTTGATCTCGTCGATGGCATCCTCGTTCATGAAACGCCAGTAGGGAACCTCGGTCTCGTCGGCGCGCACGGACGGCGAGCCGGGCCCGTCCGCGCCGAGTTCTCCGTCCACTTCGAGCACACCGCCGAAGCGCAGTTCGCCGAAGTGGAGGTCGTTCAGCGTGGCGAAGGAAGCCGTCTCGCGCGCCTCGGGTTGCGGCAGCGTCTCCACGCTCTCCGGGAAATACGGATCCGGCAGCGGCGGCTGCCCTCCCGTCACCTCGAGGGACAACCGATGCTGTCGGCCGGGCTCAAGCCCTTCGATGCGAACGAGTCGCGTCGCGGCCGTGCCCACCGAGACGGCGCGCACCTCGCCGTCGATCCGTACCCGCGCCTCGGCATCGACTGGCCCCTGGGTGTCCCGCACGTCGAAGGCGAGCGTCAGGCTCGACTCCGTCACTCCAAAGATCTCGGGCTTCTCGATCCGGATCACGTGGCCTCCTCCGGGCCGCCTGCCCGCGCGCCTAGTCTTGCGCGCGTCCGGCCCGGTGGCACCTTCACAGGCGTGCGCTCCTCATTCCGCTGTTCGCTCGGCCTCGTCCTGGCGCTCGCTGCGATCGCCGTCGCTACGCCAGCCGCCCACGCCAGCGACGATACGTATGGCCCGGAAGAGATCCTCACGAAGGCCACGGGCTTCTTCGGCGACGTGAGCGAGGGCCTGGCGAAGGCCATCGAGAAGGCCTTCCGCGAGCAGGGGAGGCCGAACGCCTACATCACGGGCGAGGAGGGAAGCGGCGCCTTCATGGTCGGCCTGCGATACGGGCAGGGGACGCTCGAGCGCAAGAACGGCGCGCGCCGCAGCGTCTACTGGAACGGCCCCTCCATCGGCTGGGACGTGGGCGGCAACGCCTCGAAGGTCTTCATGCTCGTGTATCAGCTGCCGAGCGAGGACTCGATCTTCCAGCGTTTCCCGGGGGTCGAGGGGAGCCTCTACTTCGTGGCCGGCTTTGGCCTCAACTACGTGCAGTCAGGGCGGATCGTGCTGGCGCCGATCCGTACCGGCGTGGGTCTTCGCGCCGGCGCGAGCGTCGGCTATCTCAGCTTCAGTCCGAGGCGCTCGTGGATCCCGTTCTGAGGCGCCGGCGCCGGCTCACTCGCCCTTGAACACGGGCTTGCGCTTCTCCTCGAAGGCGCGGATCCCCTCTTGATAATCGCTGCTCTCGTAGACACGGCGGCGATGCTCCTGGATGCGCTCGAAGGCTTCCGGTGAGATCGGCCGCGCGCCCACCAGCAGCTGGAGCTGCTCCTTCATCACCGCCACGCTGAGGGGAGCCTTCGACGCGATCGTGCGCGCGAGCTCCATGCTGAAGTGCTCGAGGTCTGCCTCGGGCACCAGATGGTTGAGGATCCCCCAGTGATGGGCCGCCTCGGCCAGCACCGGCGCGGCGGTGAAGAACATCTCCTTCGCCACGTGGAGGGGAATGCGGCTCATGAACTGCAGGATGCCCGTCGCGTTGTAGGGAAGCCCCAGATTGGCGGGCGTGATGGCGAAGGAGCAGGTCGGATCCCCCACCACGAGATCGCAGGAGAGAACGAGATCGCAGGCCCCACCCCACACCGATCCGTGTAGCATCACGATGACCGGCGCCGGAAACCGCTTCACCGCACGGAGTAGCCGCTCCAGCGGGTCGTCGTACGCGAGGGGATCGCCGCCGCCACGCGGCAGCTCCGCGATGTCGTGGCCCGCCGAGAAGACCCGCGCGCCGGGGCGCGCACGGAGCAGCACAGCTCGGACCCGGGCTTTCTCGAAGCCGGCGAGACCGGCGAGCAGGTCGTCGATCAGGGCCCGGCCGAGGGCGTTGCGTCGCTCGTCGTGGGCGAGGGTGAGCGTCCCAATCGCG
>CAYGXT010000297.1:0-4608 GCA_964353695.1 uncultured Myxococcaceae bacterium | reverse complement strand
CGTTCCGGCTTGAAGGTCCGGTAGTTGATGGTCTCCGGCTTCTTCACCTCGCCAAAGGACCATTCGCGAATCTTGTCCGGCGACGCGATCGCGATCCGGATGGCGTTGAACGCCAGCGGGTCCTTGGGCTTCTCGAAGAGGTTGTAGAGATCGCGCATGGATCGTCCCCCTCAGCTCTTGTCTTCGAGGAGTTCGACGTTGAGCCCAAGAGCCATCAGCTCCTTGACCAGCACGTTGAAACTCTCGGGCAGACCCGGCTCGAGCACGTTGTCGCCCTTCACAATGGATTCATACATCCGCGTGCGGCCCAGCACGTCGTCCGACTTGACCGTCAGGAACTCCTGCAGGGCGAAAGCCGCGCCGTAGGCCTCGAGCGCCCAGACTTCCATTTCGCCCAGGCGCTGGCCGCCGAACTGCGCCTTGCCGCCCAGCGGCTGCTGGGTGACGAGGCTGTAGGGCCCGATGCTCCGCGCGTGGATCTTGTCGTCGGCGAGATGATGCAGCTTCAGCACGTAGAGGATTCCGACCGTGACGTCGCCGTCGAAGGCATCGCCCGAACGACCATCGAAGAGCACGGTCTGGCCGCTGGTCGGCAGGCCCGCGCGCTTCAGCTCGTCCCGGATCTCGTCCTCCTTCGCACCGTCGAATACGGGGGTTGCCATGTGAACGCCCCCGCGCAGGTTCATTGCGAGATCGAGTAGGGCCTCCGGCGAGGCCTTGTCGAGCACACGCGAGATGTTCGGGTCGTGGTAGACCTCCTTGAGCCGCTCTCGGATCTTCTCCGTGCTGCTCTCGTGCTCGAGGAACTCGGCGATGCGCTGGCCAAGGCCGTAGGAGGCCCAGCCCAGATGCGTCTCGAGGACCTGGCCCACGTTCATGCGCGAAGGCACGCCCAGCGGATTGAGCACCACGTCCACCGGGCGTCCGTCCGCCCCGTAGGGCATGTCTTCGATCGGCAGGATGCGCGAGATCACGCCCTTGTTGCCGTGCCGACCCGCCATCTTGTCACCAACAGAGAGCTTGCGCTTGATGGCGACGTAGACCTTCACCATCTTGAAGACGCCCGGCGGAAGCTCGTCGCCCTTCTTGAGCCGCGCGATCTTCTCGTCGAAGACCGTGCGGATCACGGTGGCCTGCTCGTCCACTCCGGCGAGCAGACGGTCGACCTGCTCCTGCGCCCGCGCGTCGGAGACCTGGATCTCCTTCCAGCGTCGCTGCGGGATCTCCTTCAGCTTGTCGAGCGTGATCGTGTCGCCTGACTCGAGCCAGGTCAGCTTCTTGCGCTCGTCCGCCATGCGGTTCGCTGCGCGCTTGCCCTCAAGGATCCCGCGCACGCGGATCATCGCGCTGTCGCGGACGATTCGGACCTCATCCTCCTGATCCTTGCGCAGCCGCTCGATCTCGGCCTCCTCGACGGCGCGTGCCCGTTCGTCCTTCTCCACACCGCGGCGCGAGAAGACCTGCGCCCCGATCACGGTTCCCGACACCCCCGGCGGCACGCGCAGCGACGTGTCCCGCACGTCTCCCGCCTTCTCGCCGAAGATCGCACGCAGCAGCCGCTCCTCAGGCGAGAGCTGGGTCTCGCCCTTCGGCGTGATCTTGCCCACGAGGATTTCGTCGGATTTGACCTCGGCCCCGATGCGGACGATGCCGGATTCGTCGAGATCCTTGAGCGCCTCCTCGCCGACGTTCGGAATGTCGCGGGTGATCTCCTCCTTGCCGAGCTTCGTGTCGCGCGCGACGCACTCGAACTCCTCGATGTGAATCGAGGTGAAGAGATCGTCCTTTACGACGCGCTCGGAGATGAGGATCGAGTCCTCGAAGTTGTACCCGCCCCAGGGCATGAAGGCGACCACGACGTTGGCGCCCAGCGCGAGCTCGCCACGCTCCGTCGCCGGGCCGTCTGCGATCACCTGCCCACGCCGCACGCAGTCGCCCGGCTTCACGATCGGGCGCTGGTTGATGCAGGTGTTCTGGTTGGAGCGCTGGTACTTGATCAGGTTGATGATGTCGACGTTCGAACCCTTGCCGTCGTCCTCGTCCGGCTTGATCACGATCCGGCCCGCGTCCACCGATTCGACCACGCCATCGCGTCGGGCGACGACCGTCACGCCGGAGTCGCGAGCGACCACGGCCTCCATACCGGTGCCGATCAGCGGCGCCTGGGTACGCATCAGGGGCACGGCCTGCCGCTGCATGTTCGACCCCATGAGGGCCCGGTTGGCGTCGTCGTTCTCGAGGAATGGAATCATCGAAGCAGCCACGGAAACCAGCTGGTTCGGCGAGACGTCCATCATCTGGATCTCGGACGGCGGCAGCATCACGAACTCGCCGGCCTTCCGGGCCGAGACCAGATCCGAGGTGAGGCGCCCCTTCTCGTCGATCGAAGCGTTGGCCTGCGCGATGGCGAGCCGCTCCTCCTCGAGCGCCGAGAGGTACTTCACCTCGTCCGTCACCCGTCCGCCGTGCACCACGCGATACGGCGTCTCGATGAAGCCGTAGTCGTTCACGCGAGCGAACGTGGACAACGACGCGATCAGGCCGATGTTGGGGCCTTCCGGCGTCTCGATCGGGCAGATGCGCCCATAATGCGTCGGATGCACGTCGCGCACTTCGAAGCCCGCGCGCTCGCGCGTGAGGCCTCCCGGCCCAAGGGCCGAGAGCCGCCGCTTGTGCGTCACGGCCGAGAGCGGGTTCGTCTGGTCCATGAACTGCGAGAGCTGGCTCGAGCCGAAGAACTCCTTGATCACAGCCGATACCGGCTTGGAGTTGATCAGATCGTGAGGCATCAGCGTCTCGATCTCCTGGAGCGACATCCGCTCCTTGATCGCCCGCTCCATGCGCACGAGTCCGATCCGGTACTGGTTCTCCAGCAGCTCACCGACCACCCGCACACGGCGGTTGCCGAGGTGGTCGATGTCGTCGATCCGCTTGTCGGGGTCGGCACCGTTCTTGAGGTCGACCAGGTACTTCACGGCCGCGAGGATGTCCTCGGGACGCAGCGTCGGAAGCTCCTTGAGCGGCACCTCCAGGCGCGGGCCGTTCGGGCCGCTCGCGAGCAGCGTCGCCCGCTCCTCGGGCTCGAGCCCGAGCTTGTGGTTCATCTTGAGACGCCCCACGCGGGAAAGGTCGTAGCGTTCGGCATTGAAGAAGAGGTTGTTGAACAGGTTCGTGGCCGTGTCGATCGTCGGCGGATCGCCCGGGCGGAGTCTCCGGTAGATGTCGAGGATCGCCTCGTCCTGCGTGACCGTCTTCGAGTCCGCCAGCAGCGTGTCGCGGAGCGACGTGCCCGTGAGGATCGGATCCAGGTAGAGCAGCGGGAACTCGCGGATCCCGCGGCTCCGCAGCTCGTCGAGATGCGCCTCGGTGATCTCCTCGTTGCACTCGAGGATCACCTCGCCCGTGCTCTCGTCGACGATGTCGATCGGAGCGATCCGCTTGACTGCGTCGGTGCGAACGATGTCCTCGACGCCGACCTGGATCCACTCGAGTCCGGCCTCGACGATGCGACGCACGGCGGCCTTCGTGAACTTCTTGTCCTTTCGGACCAGCACGTTGCCGGCGTCGTCTCGGACCTCGCGGGTACAGCGCTGCCCTTCCAGCAGGTTCGGCACCACGTGTTTCATGTACTTCTTGGCGTCGACCCGCACGAGCTCGGGCTCGTAGAAGTGCGTCAACAGGAACTCGGGCGTATAGCCGAGCGCCTTCAGCAGCACCGTCGCATACAGCTTCCGCCGGCGATCGATCCGGGCGTAGATCAGGTCCTTGTGGTCGTACTCGAGGTCGAGCCACGATCCGCGGTACGGGATGATCCGGCAGGAGTAGAGCTTCTTGCCGGCCGCGCTCACCGTGGTGGAGAGGCTCGTGTCGAAGAAAATTCCGGGCGACCGGTGAAGCTGGGAGACGATCACCCGCTCCGTGCCGTTCACGATGAAGGTGCCGTTGTCGGTCATGATCGGGATCTCCCCGAAATAGACCTCCTGCTCCTTCACGTCGCGGATGCTCTGCGCCCCTTCCGACTCGTCCCACGCCACGAGACGGATCGTCACCTTGAAGGGCGCCGCGTAGGTCATGCCCCGCTGCAGGCACTCCTGCACGTCGTACTTCGGCTCCTCGAGCGTGTAGGCCACGAACTCGAGAGACGCGGTCTCGTTGAAGTCCTTGATCGGGAAGACCGAGTTGAACACGGCCTGAAGACCCGCGTTCTCGCGCTTCTCCGGCTCGACGTTCCTCTGCAGGAAGCGCTCGAACGATTGCTTCTGGATCTCGATCAGGTTCGGGATTTCGAGGATCGAGGGGATCTTCGAAAAGTACCGACGGATGCGGGGAGCGTTCTCGGAAAAAATGTTCTCGGTCACGGCTTCGGTTCGCCCTCCGTATCGGAGTCGTCGACTCGCGCGCCCGCGCAACTACGCGGGCGCGCACCCAGCGAGCCCTGGCCTACTTGATCTCGACCTGCGCGCCGGCCGCCTCGAGCTGCGCCTTCATCTTGGCGGCCTCGTCCTTGGTCACGCCTTCCTTCACCGGCTTCGGCGCGGCCTCGACGAGGTCCTTGGCCTCCTTGAGGCCGAGGCCCGTGATGGCACGAACCTCCTTGATGACCTGGAT
>CAYGXT010000296.1:0-4626 GCA_964353695.1 uncultured Myxococcaceae bacterium | reverse complement strand
CAGCCGTGTGAGCGTGAGCGGAGATGGGGCTGGATCGGCCGCCAGGAGCGCGGCGTCGATGGCCTCGAGCGTGGCGTTTCGCTGCGCGGGACCGTCCACCTCGAGCACGAGACCGATGGCCAGAAAGCCCTCGCCGTACAGGCCCTGACGGCGCAGCAGCTCCGTCCCCGTGGCAAAAGTACGGAATGCGGCCGCATCTTCGACCGTGGCATCGAACTGCGCGCGCGTGCGACGGAAGGTGGAGATCGCCGAGTGTGCCTCGAGGTGGGGAATCGCCTGCAGCGCTTGCTCGATGGCATCCACGCGGGCCACCACGGCCGCAGAGAACGGATCCTCGGCCTCAGCGATCAGCAGGGCGAACTCGCCGGCGCCGAATACCTTCTGGAAGTCCCGGGTCGCGAGAAAGTCCGGGTCGGTGGGGATGATCAGCCGATCGAGCGAGTTGTCCTGCCCGACACTCATCGCGAAGTGCACGGCCGGACCAAGCAACAGCGCGTAGATCGCGACGATGATCCACCGCGCGCGGAGGATGCGTGCGAAGATTCCTTCGAGTGAGTCCGAGGGCTCGGACGAGCCGAGTCCAGCCATTAGAGCCCAGCCTCGTTTCGTAGGGAGCAGAGCACGCTCATGATCGATCCTTCATCGGCCACCAGGTGGCGCGAGATCCCGCCGCGCCACAGCATCGCGCGCTCGGCGCAAAGCCGTCACTGCGGCGTGATGCGAAGGCTCCAGTCTCCGCCCCGCACGAGGCCCACGACGTAGCGCGCACCACCGGCGGCGGGCACCGTGTGGACCCAACTCGTGCGCGTGGACTCGACCCGTGGCGCCTTCGCGGTCGAACCGGCCGGCACGAACGCGATGAAGCTCGACCACGGCTTCGCCTGCGAGCCCGATGCCTCGAGCACGCCTGTCGCAGGATCGAGGGACATGCTTCCGATCGGACCCGGCGCCGCGCGCAGGTAGGCGCGTGTCATGCGCCGTACGAAGGCCTCGCGCAGGCCGCCGACCGTGTTCGTGCGGCAGTCGACGTCGAAGAAGCCCCAGACCGACGGCACGCCGCCCGCGCGGACGGTGCCCGCCATGTGGGGATCACCGCACGCCTCATGCCACGTCCACAGGGCGGCACCGAAGAGGAACTCGTCCTGCAGCGCCTGGTGGCGGTCGAAGTAATCGTCGTTCGGATCCGCGGCGCGCTCGGGCCCGCCTCCCCACTCGCTCGAGTAGATCGGAGCCCCGCCGTAGGCCGCGGCCTCCGTACGCGCACGCTTGAAGACCTCAGGCCCGAGCGGCGTCGGGCTGATACCGCCCTGGTAGAGATGAGGCGCATATACGATCTGGTCGTCGCGCGCGAAGTCGGGCGGCGCACCCGGCCCGAAGTCCGCCCACGTGATCCCGGGCTCGAAGAAGACCAGGCGCCGCGGCGCGTGGGCCGTCGCTTCGCCCTCGCGGATCTCGGCGATCGATTCCGCGTAGAGCGCGGCCAGTCCGTCCAGCTGTCCCGGGAAGAGCCAGATCGCATTCGGCTCGTTCATGATCTCGTAGCCTGCCACCGCGTCGTGCTTCGCAAAGAAGCCCGCCACGTGACCCAGCATCTGCGCGTAGCGCGTGCGAACGCCGACGCCGCTCGGGCCCGGGTCGTTGCGCCAGAACGCGGCGAAGGCCGCGCGCACGGCCAGGCCGAACTCTCGCTGGCTACCCTGGTAGCAGTAGGGCTGGCCGTCATCGAGCGTCGCCCACGCCGGTGCGCCGTCCCAGCCAAAGGCGGGCTGCGAGCCCGGCGGACACACCTCGCCTGGCCGAGCCGCGAGCGTGGCGCTCCAGGCATCCTGGTGCAGGTCGATCACGGTGTAGATCCCGCGGCTCTGAAGCAGCAGCACGATCTGCTCGATCTGCGCCAGATAAGCATCGTCGTAGAATCCAGGCTGCGGCTCGACGCGCGACCAGCTGAGCAGCAGCCGCACGCAGTTCCAGCCGATGGCGGCCAGGCGGTCGGCGTCGTCGGCCGTGATGGGATAGGCGACGAAGAGGCTCGGCGAGTAGGCCCAGTAGTCGACGTAGGCGTTCACGTTCACGCCGCGGAGCAGCACCTCGCGGCCCCGCGCGTCGAGGATGCGGCCGCCGTTCACGGGGTCCGGCGCGGCGTGGAGCGCAGGCAGACGGAACGCCGAGGCATCCTTCCCCGGAGCCGGCGGCACGCCCGGCACACAGGCCGCAAGAAGACCGGCGGCTCCCAGGAGAAGCGCGGCGAATAGCGGTCGGGCAGCAGCGGACACGGGCACCTCCGGAAGCGCGGTAGTTCATTGTACCGGGTCGAAGGCCTCCCGCCGTCCGTCGGATGGCGCGACAGGGGAGAGCCTGCCCCCAATGACGGCGCTCCGTCGTCAGCAGAGCACCACGTCGAGCTCCGGAATCCGCGGGAAGGATCGCTGGTCGCGCGTGAGCGGCAAAGCCCGCGGAGGGAAGCCGCCTGGTCGCGCGTCGAGGTCGTGGCTCATTCGTAGAGGCCATCGCCCGTCCATTTGATCACCGCATCGACCTGAGCGCTCTGTACCCGAGTGAGTTGACGCAACACCACCACGCGGGCAAGAATGCCCGCATGAACGGAACATCTGCATGATCCCCGCCGGAATCGAGCGGAACCTCGCCCCGGTCGCGCGCGCAGGCGCGCCCCGACCCGAGCTGATGCCGCGTGGCGCTCGGTAGGGCTTCGGATGGCACGGATTCGTCTTGCGCTCTACCTCGGTCCTGACGAGCACAAGCTCGGCCCCGGGAAAATCCAGCTGCTCGAGGCGATCCACGAACATGGCTCGATCTCAGCCGCCGCCCGGGAGATGGGTATGGCGTATCGCCACGCATGGGAGCTGATCGACGACCTGAATCGTTGCTTCGCGGAGCCGGTGGTGGTGGCTGCGACGGGCGGTCGCCGGGGCGTCGGGGCGAGGCTGACGCCATGGGGCGTCGATCTGATCCGCCGATTCCGTCGCATGGAAGCCGCCGCGGGCAAGGCGTTGCGCGTCGGGGTCGAGGAGCTCGAGGACCACACCGCGGGGCGGCGGCCCGCCCGGGTGCCATCGCGCTCTCGCGGGTTATAGTCTCCCGGGAATAGCAAGCGCGGGAGGCCTCGGCAGGGGTGCAAGACGGCGTGCTACTCCGGGAGAGCGCCCCGTGACCCAGACCCCGACCTTCGCAGAGCTGACCCACGTGTCGCTCTCTGCTCCTCACACCACGACAGGAGAACCTGCCATGACCGATCGCCTGCAACATTACATCGACGGACGCTGGGTGGACTCGAGCGAGCCGCGGCCGTTCGACGTGATCGATCCCTCGACCGAGGAGCGGATCGGACGAATCGCCCTCGGAGGCCCCAAGGACGTCGACCTCGCGGTCGCCGCCGCGCGTCGCGCGTTCGAGAGCTTCTCGCGGACGAGCCGCGAGGAGCGGCTGGCGCTGCTGCGCACGATCGTCCGTGAGTATCAGAAGCGGTACGAGGAGATGGCCAAGACGATCTCGCAGGAGATGGGCGCACCGCACTGGCTGTCGAAGGCCGCGCAGGCCGCCACCGGCCTCGCGCATCTCAATGAGGCGATCCGCATTCTCGAGACCTACGCGTTCGAGGAACAGGAAGGGACGACGCTGATCCGCCGCGAGCCGATCGGCGTCTGCGGCTTCATCACGCCGTGGAACTGGCCGGTGAACCAGATCATGTGCAAGGTCGCGCCCGCGCTCGCGGCCGGCTGCACCATGGTGCTGAAGCCCACCGAGGTGGCACCGCTGAATGCGATCCTGCTCGCGGAGATCTTCCACGACGCCGGCGTTCCCGCGGGCGTCTTCAATCTGGTAAACGGCGACGGGCCGAGTGTCGGCGCCGCGATCGCGTCGCATCCGGATGTGGACATGGTCTCGTTCACGGGGTCGACGCGGGCGGGCATCCTCGTGGCGAAGGCCGCCGCCAACACGGTGAAGCGCGTGACGCAGGAGCTCGGTGGAAAGTCGGCGAACATCATCCTCGACGACGTCGATCTCGGCGCGGCGATCGGCGGGGGCGTCATGGGCTGCATGATGAACAGCGGCCAGTCCTGCAATGCGCCAACGCGAATGCTGGTGCCCGAGGCGCTGCACGACCAGGTGGCCCAGATCGCGAAGGCCGTTGCCGACGGCGTGAAGGTCGGCCCGCCCTTCGCCGAGGGCACGCGGATCGGCCCAGTGGTGAGCCAGGCGCAGTGGGAGAAGATCCAGCGTCTGATCCAGAAGGGCATCGACGAGGGAGCGACGCTCGTGACCGGCGGCTGTGGTCGGCCCGAAGGCCTGGACCGCGGCTACTACGTCCGACCGACGGTATTCGCCAACGTGCGCAATGACATGACGATCGCGCGCGAGGAGATCTTCGGGCCGGTGCTCTCGATCCTGCCGTACCGCGACGAGGAGGAGGCGATCCGCATCGCCAACGACACCCCCTACGGGCTCGCGGGCTACGTCTCGTCGGGGAACCTCGACCGGGCACGTCGCGTGGCGACGCGGCTTCGCGCCGGGCAGGTCAACATCCATGGCGCGCCTCCCGACCTCACCGCGCCGTTCGGCGGCTTCAACCAGTCAGGAAACGGTCGCCAGTGGGGCGTCCTCGGCTTC
>CAYGXT010000295.1:0-4654 GCA_964353695.1 uncultured Myxococcaceae bacterium | reverse complement strand
CGCCAGCACCCGCTCCAGCGTCGCGAAGAGCTCGTCGAGGGCGATTTCCGTGAGGAAGCCGAGCGTCCCGAGGTTCACGCCGAGAACGGGAACCCGCCGGCTCCCGGCCGAGCGGGAAGCGGAGAGCAGCGTCCCGTCCCCGCCCAGCACGACGATCAGATCGACACTCGCCGCCAGCTCGGCCCGCGTCTGCCCGGGACGGCCCACCCACTGGGCTGCCTCCTCGTCGAGGCGCACCGCCAGCCCGCGCTCCTCGAGCCACTTCTCGAGCTCGCGCACGATCCCCGCGGCCTGGGGCTGCGCACGCTTGAGGCAGACTCCGATGGAGCGAGGCGGTCGCAGCGGTGCGTCGGACGGCTTCGTCACGGTCGCCTCTGCGGGGTGGGGCGCCGCCGAATGTAGCGTGGCGCTAGGATGTCCCCATGCCCGGCGGCGAATCCCTCGATCTCTTCGCCGAGGCGCCGGCGCCCCGGCTCGCGAGCGGGGCCCCGCTCGCGGCGCGTATGCGCCCTCGCAGCCTGGACGAGGTCGTGGGCCAGCCGCATCTGCTCGGCCCGGGTGCGCCGCTGCGCGCGCTGGCCGAGAGCCCGAGCCTGCCCTCGCTCGTACTCTGGGGGCCGCCCGGCTGTGGCAAGACCACGATCGCGGGGCTGCTCGCCGCCTCCGGCCCGCCGCCCGCGCCGCGCTTTCTGCCCTTCTCCGCGGTGGCGGTCGGCGTGAAGGAGATCCGCGAGGTCGCCGAGCGCGCGCGGCGCGAAGCGACGGCGGGCCGACGCACGGTTCTCTTCCTCGACGAGATCCACCGTTTCAACCGCGCACAGCAGGATGCGCTGCTCCCCCACGTCGAGGTAGGGACGCTGACACTGATCGGTGCCACGACGGAGAATCCATCCTTCGAGGTAAACGGCGCCCTGCTCTCGCGCTGCCGGGTCTTCACGCTGCGGGCCCTCGGCGAGGCCGACCTGAGAACGCTGGTGCTGCGTGCGCTCGAGGACGCGGAACGCGGGCTTGGAAGCCAAGGCGTACGGCTGTCGCCGGAGGGGCTCGAGGCGCTGGTCACGGTGGCGGATGGCGATGCGCGACGTGCCCTCGGCCTGCTCGAGGCGGCGCTGGCGCTGCACCGCGGCGGTGCGGGCGAGCCGCTCTCGCCCGAAACCGTGCAGCAGGCCGCCGGCCACCGCGTGCTGCTTCACGACCGGGATCGCGAGGAGCACTACAACGTCGTCTCGGCCCTGATCAAGAGCCTGCGCGCGAGCGATCCGGACGCTGCGCTCTACTACCTGGCGCGGCTGCTCGAGGCGGGCGACGACCCGCTCTTCGTCGCGCGCCGCCTCGTGATCTTCGCGGCGGAAGACGTCGGCAACGCCGAGCCCGCGGCGCTCGGGCTGGCCACCTCGGCCTTCCTGGCGCTCGAACGGATCGGCCTGCCGGAGGGCAGGATCCCGCTGGCGCAGGCCGTGACCTTCCTGGCCTGCGCGCCAAAGAGCAATGCCTCGTACCTCGGTATCGAACGCGCCACCAAGGCAGTGGCGGAACATGGAGCGCTGCCAGTCCCTCTTCATTTGCGCAACGCGCCTACGCCGCTCCTGCGCGAGCTCGGCTATGCGCGCGACTACCGCTACCCGCACGACGCGCCGGGACGCTTCGTGGCCGCCGCGAACCTTCCCGAGCGCCTGCGCGGCGCCCGCTTCTACGAGCCGACGCGCGAGGGGGGCGAGGCCCCGCTTGCCGAGCGTCTCGAGCGCTGGCGCCGGCAGCGCGACGCCGCGCCCGAAGACCCCGCCGAGTGAGCTGCATCGCGCGTTCCACCAGGTGCACGGCGGGGCCGATCCTCCGAGGGCGCCTGCTTCGACCGAGCCGCCGATCGCTTGCTCGCGGGAGTCGAGTTTTCGTTCTGACGCGCCTTGCCTACGCTGGCGCCGTGCCGTGCCGCCGGCTCCTCACGCTCGTAGTGCTCCTCACGCTCGCTGTGCCTGCGCTTGCGCGCAGCCAAAGCGAGCCGGCTGCTGAGTTGCCCCCCGCAAGCCCTGCTCCGCAGAGCGCCCCGTTTGCGCTGCAGTACTCCGAGACGGAGCTCGCCGAGATCGTGCGCGCCGTCGCGGAGCATACGGGCATTTCCTTTCTCTTCGACGACCGTCTGCGCGGGCGGGTGACCATCACCGCCCCCCGTCCTGTCCGGGGCGACGAGGCCGTGGAGTTGCTGACGGCGGCGCTGCGCATGACGGGCTTCGCGGTCCTTCGTGCGGCGAGCGGGCCCTACGAGATCGTGCCCGTCTCGGATACCGCAGGCCGGGTCGAGCTCTCGCTCTCGACGCCGCGAGCCTTCGTCGATCTCCCCGTGACGACGCTCGTCCCCCTCCACGCGGCACAGGCAGAGGCCCTGCTCCCCATCGTGCAGGCCCTGCTCGGCTCGAATGCGGTGGTGCAGGCCTTTGCTCCGACCAACGTTCTCATCCTCTCCGCCACGGAGGCGCAGCTCCAGCGTGCGATTCTGCTGCTGCGTGCTCTCGATCGCGCGCAGGCGCGCCAGCTGCTCGTTCTCCGTCCGCATTTCCGAGACGCCACAGAGCTCCTGCCGCTGGTCCAGGCCACGTTCCCCGAGAGCCGCCGCGCTTCGGAGAGCCTCCGCATCTTCGCGGACGAGAGGAGCAACGCGCTGCTGATCGAAGGGCCGGCCGACCTCGTGAAGGAGGTCCGCGACTTCGTGCGGACACTGGACCTGCCCGCTGCGGGCCAGGGCAAGATCCACGTCGTACGCATCTTCCATGCCGACGCCGAGGAACTCGCCGAGGTGGTGCAGCAGGCCGCCCAGCCCATGAGCGGGGCGGGTCAGGCACGAGACGCACCGCCGGGTGCGGAGGCGGCTACGGACGCCCTCACCGGCCACGACTTCGCACTCTCTGCCGACAAGCCGACGAACTCGCTGCTGATCCGCTCCGATGGCGAGACCTTCCGTCTCATCGGGCAGCTGATCGCAGCCCTCGACATGGACGTGCCCAGCGTGAGCGTGAAGACCACGCTGATAGAGGTCGAGGACACCGATTCTCTCGACGTCGCAATCGACACGATCCTGCCCTTCACGCGCCCCGCTCTGCCGAGTGAAGGTACGGGCTTCGTGCGACTACTCAATAGTGGCGTCCCGTCCCTTCTTGGCGCGCAGCCCCAGGAAAGCAGCGAGCCCTTCCGGCTGCGCTTCTTCAAGGATCCGGTCACCTTCACGAGCATCGACGCCAGCGGCAAGGTCGTGACCGAGGTCGTCCCGAGCTACGGCGTGAACGTGAGGGCGCAGGCGACGCAGGGCAAGACGCGCCTGGTCTCCGAGCCACAGATCCTGGCTCGGAGCGGCGAGGAGCAGGAGCTCTTCGTAGGCAACAACATTCCCATCATCTCCGCGACGCAAACCTCGGCCGCCGGCGCGACGCCCGCGGTCTCGAATGCCGATCCGCTCCAGATCTCCCAGAACATCGAGCGCCAGGATGTCGGCGTGCGATTGCGCGTGAAGCCGACCGTCCCCGAGGAGGGCCCGGTACGCCTCGAGATCCGCATCGAGTTCTCGGCGCTCGCCGCTCCCTTCGCCGGCGACGTGAACCAGGTCGGTCCAACCCTCGTCAAGCAGAGCGTCGAATCCACGATCTACCTCGACGACGGGGCCGGAGCGGTGATCGGCGTACGCGGCGAGCCTATGCAGGAGTCGCTGCGCACGGGGACGCCCTGGCTGATGGATGTGCCCGGCCTCGGCTGGCTCTTCAGCTCCGTCTCGAACCGGACCGTTCGCAAGGACCTGGTGGTTTCGGTCCAGGTGAAGGTGATCAAGTCGGCTGAGGACCTCGAGCTCGAGTCGATCCGCAGGCGTGTAGCGCTGGAGCGCAGCGTCGCCGGCCTCGAGAGTCTTCCCGTCTCGCCGGAGGAGGCGCCCTTTGCGGTCTGGGTCGCGACGCTGCAGAGCCGCGAGGCTGCGGACTCTCTCGCGGCCGGGCTCGACCTCGGGGCTCGGCGCGCCGAGGTCGTGGCCTGGAAGCCAGGGGAACCGCAGCGTTTCGACGTGTACGTGCTTGGCTTCGACCGCTACGCCGACGCCGCGAAGACGAGCCTCGAGGTCCGCTCCCGGGGCTTCGAGCCGGAGGTGGTGGCTTTACCAGGACAGCCCTAGTAGCATCTCTACAGCGCGTCTAGCATAGGCGGGACGCTGCCCCGGCACCGGCGGCAGACGCGCCTGGTCCGGGAGAGGCAGCCGGCGGCCCGAGAAGGCCCGAGAAGACTGGGCCTGGCCGATTGGCTGCGCGCATGGCTCTATGGAAGGCCGCACGGAAGGCGGTACGGAAGGTCGGCTCTCGGCTTTGAGCCCCGAGCCCTCCCCGTGTCGCGCTCCTGGCTCTGGTAGCCGGTCGGGAAGCAGGTTGAGTGACCGAGAAGAAGAAGCCTACGCGGGGCCAGCCCACGCGTTCTAAGACACCGGGCGCCTCGAGCCGGAAGCCCTCCCGGAAAACGGAGGCGGCCGCGGTCGAGGCAGCTCCGCCGGAGGCGCCTGAGGTCGAGACCTCGCCCGCAGCGGCGACCGGCGTCGAAGCGCCCGCCCCCCGGCGGCGTCGGAGCCCCCGAGTGGCCAGCAAGGGGACGTCGGCCGAGGACGCCCCGCGCCCCCGGCGCAGCCGGA
>CAYGXT010000294.1:0-4682 GCA_964353695.1 uncultured Myxococcaceae bacterium | reverse complement strand
GATCCGAGCTGGGATCTCTACAGCGTGTGGCGCGCGGAGGAGCGCGAGCAGATCCAGGAGGACGAGGCTTGAGCGTTTACTACTGGCTCTACAACACCCTGCATGTCTCCTGGGTGCTGCAGGCGGCACTGCTCGCAATCGTGATCCTGGTCGGCCTGAGCGCCGCCGTCCGCCACCGTCTCGCCGCCCCGGACGGCGGGCTGCTGCCCGACGAGGGCATCACGCTGCGCAACATGATCGAGGTGGTCGTCGAGGGTCTCGCAAACCTCGGGCGCCAGACCATCGGCCATGACTACCGGAAGTTCTTCCCTCTCGTCGGCGCGATCTTCTTCTTCGTCCTGATCTCGAACCTGCTCGGCCTCGTGCCAGGCGTGGGTGGTGCGAGCTCCGACATCAACACGGGCCTGGCCTGGGCCATCATCGTCTTCTGCGTCTACCACTACGCGGGCATCCGGCGGAAGGGCTGGCATTACATCGACCACTTCATGGGCCCCCCGATGTTCGACAGGCAGATCTTCGGGAAGACCTATCACGTGCGGGCGCTGGCGCCGCTGCTGCTGCCGATCGAGCTGGTTCTCGACGCGTCGCGCGTCGCCACATTGTCGATTCGTCTTCTTGCGAACATGTTCGCAGATCACACGGTAGTCGCGATCTGGTACGGGCTGGTGCCGATCGTGCTGCCCGCCGTCTTCATGGGCCTCGGGCTCGTGATCTCGTTCATCCAGGCCTTCGTCTTCTCGCTGCTCTCCATGATCTACATCGGCCTCGCGATCGAGGACTCCCACTGAGGGAGATCCCGGCGCGAGCCACTTGGCTCGAGGAAAGGAACGTCATGCGGAACTTCGGAAAGCTTCTCGTCTTCACCCTGGTTGCGACGCTGCTCCCGCTGGCAGCGTTTGCCCAGGAGGCCGGCGCCCACGGCGGCTCGGCTTCGAACTGGGGCGCAGCGCTTGGCGCTGGCCTGGCCTTCGGGTTGGCTGGCCTGGGCTGCGGCCTCGGGCAGGGCCTCACGGCCGGCAACACCACGGCCGGCATTGCGCGAAACCCTGGCGCGGCGGGTGCGCTCAACACGCCGTTCATTCTCGGCATGGCGCTGATCGAGTCGATCGCGCTCGTCGGCTTCGTGACGGCATTCCTCCTGATCGGCAAGGTCTGAGGGAAGCGAGGGCGGAGCTGCGGCTCCGCCCGGCTTCTTGGCCCGGTCGCTTCGAGAGAGACGCCGGGCGGGGACTCGATGCGGGCCTCACCCCGTCGTTGTTCCCGCATCGAAAACATGTCCCCACCCGGCGCCTCGAGCCCCGCCAGCCCCCGGTCCCGTTAGAGGGGCGGAAGCGGGACACGCCCGAGGGCGATGCTCCGATGCATACGCAAGCCGCATGCCAGCGCCCGGCCGCGTCCGAGGCCCTGCGTCTCGTCGTACTTCCGCGCACTTGCACGCGCACCGCGCCGCCCCCGCCTCAAGCGCGTGAACCGCGCGCCTTCACGCCGGCGTGAAGCGCGGGCTCCTCGTCGCCTTCGAAGGGCTCGACGGCAGCGGAAAGTCGACACAGCTGACCCGGCAGGCCGCACGCCTGCGCGCTGCCGGGCTCGACGTCGTCGCGACGCGGGAGCCGACCCAAGGCGAGCATGGGCGGCGCATCCGCGAGATGGCTGCCGCCGGAGAGCGTGCGGCGCCAGAAGCGGAGCTGGCCCTCTTTCTTGCCGACCGTCGCGAGCACGTGGCCGGCCTGATCGCGCCCGCCCTGGCTCGCGGCGCGCTGGTCCTCACGGACCGCTACTTCCTCTCGACCGTCGCCTACCAGGGTGCACGCGGCCTCGATCCCGCGCGGCTGCTGGCGCAGAGCGAGGCCGAGTTTCCGCTGCCGGATCTCGCGCTCCTCTTCGAGCTCGAGCCGCGCCTATGCCTCGAGCGAGTCCATGCCCGCGGCGGCAAGCCTGAGCCGGCCTTCGAGCGGCTCGATCGTCTCGAGCAGGTGGAGGCGACGTTCCGCGCGTTGCTACGGCCCTACCTGGTGCGCCTCGACGCGTCAGGCAGCATCGACGAAGTCGGTGCCCGCGTGGACGCTGCGTTGGCGGAGCGTCTCGCGCTCGACTGAAGCGTTGGGAAAGACGGCAATTGACATGCCAGCGCCAGGAGCGTATAAGCTCTAAAAATAGAGTAAAAGCTCTTTTCAGCCGCCCGACGGCCAACCGGAGGAGAGTCATGACAGCAGCCAAGCTCGAAGCACACCGCACCGAGGGTCCGTGGGCAGATCGATACCGCGAGCGCTGGAGCTGGGACAGCGTGACCTTCGGCAGCCATTCAGTGGACTGCTACCCGGGGGGATGCGCCTGGCACGTCTTCGTCAAGGACGGAAAGGTCGTTCGCGAGGAGCAGGCCAGCCTGCATACGACCGTCGAGCCCGGCATCCCCGACATGAACCCGATGGGCTGTCAGAAGGGCGCCTGCTGGAGCCATTGCCACTACTCCCCCGACCGCGTGACGCAGCCGCTCAAACGAGTCGGCGAGCGCGGGGAAGGGAAGTTCGAGCCCGTCTCCTGGGACGAGGCACTCGGCGACATCGCCGACGGCATGCTCGACGCGATCGAGGAGCAGGGGCCCGAATCCGTCATTACGCTGCTTACGCCGGAGTTCGGCGCGCTGCCGGCGCGCTACTTCGCCACCCTCCTCGGCACACCGAACACGGACGGGAACGCGGAGTTCCAGGATTTCAGTCCCGGCTGGCATCTGACGTGGGGTGTCTACAACCCGACCTCGAGCATGGATGACTGGTTCCTGGCGGAGCTGACCCTCATCTGGCATGCGAATCCCGTCTACACGAACATCCACTGGTATCACTACGTCGCCGAGTCCCGTTACAACGGCGGAGAGATCGTCACGATCTCTCCGGATTACAGCCCCTCCGCGATCCACGCCGATCACCATCAGCCGATCCGCATCGGAACCGACGCCGCGCTGGCTCTCGCCATGTGCAAGGTGATCATCGACGCCGAGCTCTACCAGAAGCAGTTCGTGCAGGAGCAGACGGATCTGCCGCTGCTGGTCCGTAAGGACAATGGTCGCTTCCTGCGAGGCCCGGACGTCCAGTCCGGAGATCGCGAGGATCAGTTCTTCTGGTGGGACACGCTCACCGGGACGCTGAGCCCGGCGCCGCGACATACGCTGGCCCTGACCGGGGTCGATCCCGCCCTCGAGGGAACCTTCGAGGTCACGCTCCATGACGGAAGCAGGGTCGAGGTGGAGCCCGTCTTCGCACGGCTTCGCAGGCACCTCGCGGAGTACACACCGGAGAAAGCCGGAGCCATCTGTGAGATCCACCCCGACAACATCCGCAAGCTGGCCCGAAAGGTGGCGACGCGGAAGACCAAGATCTTCATCGGCTGGAACTCGGGCAAGTACTACCACGGCGACCTGATGGAGCGCGCCATGGCGCTCCTGCTCGGCCTCACGGGCAATTGGGGAAAGAAGGGAACCGGCACGCGCTCCTGGGCCGTGGTCGGTCTCGACGGCAACGCCTTCATGGCTCGGAAGGCCGGTCCGGGGCAGGAGGAGGCGCAGAAGCTCGTCGCCGGCATGATCGCCATGCGACGGCTCGCCGCGGCAGCGGATCCCTCGATGACACACGAGATGATCCAGAACCGTGTGGCCGAGCGCGCCGCCGAACTCGGCGGCCTTGGAAACACGATGCCGCCGGTCTTTCTCTGGTATCACCAGTTCGGGTACAAGGAGCGCTGGGACAATCCCGAGAACAACGACCCGACCATGCACCGGAGCTTCAGCGAGTATCTGCGCGAAGCCGTCGACAAGGGTTGGTGGGATCCGAGCTACGCCAAGGCGTACGAGACGGTCGAGCCGCGCGTGCTCTTCGAGGCCGGCGGGAACATGCTCCGCCGTCAGCGGGGCGGGCAGAAGCTGCTGCTCAAATCCCTCTGGCCGAAGCTGAAGCTGATCGTCTCGGTCGACTACCGCATCACGACGACCGGGCTCTATTCCGATTACATCCTGCCAGCGGCGCAGCACTACGAGAAGCTCGGGAACAGCATGCCCTCGGTGCATCATCTCAACTACGTGCTCTGCGACCGGGCCACGCCCCCCGCCGGCGATTCGCTGCCGGACGTCGAAATCGGCCTGCGCCTGATCGAGAAGATCGAGGAGCGCGCCGCAGCGCGTGGGATGAAGGAGTTCAAGGACCGCAAGGGCAATATCCGCAGCCTCGAGAACCTGATGGCGAGGGCGACCCTCAGCGGGGCGGTTCGCGACGAGGAGAAGCGCTTCGACGAGAGCGTTCGCGATATGTCCGTCTACGGAATTTTGCCGAAGGGAACGACGCTCGACACTTTGCGACAAAAGGGCCAGGTTCGGTTCACGGGCTGGGGCATGGTCGGTCACGGCGTCTCCCAGGCCGCCACGCTGCGGCCCGACGAGGTCCACAGCCCCCTGCGCTGGCACACCGAGGACAAGGTGCCCTACGACACGCTCGTGCGTAGGGCGCAGTACTACATCGATCACGAATGGTTCCTGGAGGCCGGGGAGGAGCTGCCGACCCACAAGGAGCAGCCTCCGTCCGGCGGGAAGGGCCGCCACTTCCAGATGACCAGCGGCCACAACCGCTGGAGCATCCACTCCATGAACATGACCAACAACGTGCTCCTGAACACCCACCGCGGCGAGCCGTTCGCCT
>CAYGXT010000293.1:0-4691 GCA_964353695.1 uncultured Myxococcaceae bacterium | reverse complement strand
AACCCTCGTGTGGGCGACGTGCGGCGCGCTCGCCCTCCTCGTCACGCTCGTCTTCACCTACGGGCTCGTCTTCACCCGTACGGAGGTGCCAGGACTGCACTGGATGCGAAGCTAATCCTGCGTCGCGAGCATCTTGATGCGCGCTCGGATCGCTTCGACCGCCTCGGCGAGACCCTGCTCGTCTGCGCGAGCGAGAGCTTCGCGCGCTGCCGCGAGCGCCTCGCTTCCGCGGCCGGCCGCCTCGTAGGCCGCCGCGAGCGTGTCGAGGCTGGCGGCGTCCTTGCGCTCGAACGCTGAGACCGCGCTCTCGGCAAGCAGAACCGCTTCTCGAGGATCGCGCGCGGCAGGGTCTTCCGACGTGGCGAGGATGAAGGCGAGGTTGTTCTCGATCTCGGGCCAGGGGCTCTGGAGACGAAGCGCCTCTCGATATGCTGCCGCGGCATCGGCGCTGCGGCCGTCGCCCTGGTACGCACGCGCGAGGCGAACGCGGGCGTCCGCGGAATCGGGCTCCATCCGCACCAGCTCTAGAGAGGCGCGAATCGCATCTTGCGCGCCGCCGCCCTCGGCGTAGGTCCGCAAAATGAGGTCGAGCAGCGGGCCGAGCGACGGATCGATCTCCGTGGCCGTCCGGAACTCCGCGATGGCCTCCTCGCCCCTTCCCTGCGCCCACAGCGATCGGCCGTAGCTCATGTGAACGCGTGACATCTGAGGACGGATCCTCAGCGCTTCCCTGAAGTGGAAGGAGCCGGAGTCGTGCTCGTTCCGGATCTGCGCGGCAAGCCCGAGATTGACGTGCGCGAGCCAGTTTTCGCGAGTGACGTCGAGGGCGTGTTGGAAGAGCGTCTCGGTGCTCTGCCAATGGCGCACCTGCAGAACGCTGCCGACTGCGAGCGCGGCGACCACGGAAACAGAGACCACCGCTCGCACTGCAACGCCAACGCGCAGCCGATCAGCGAGCTCGTTCGCTCCCCACGCAGATACGATCGCGAGGCCGACGAGCGGTACGTACAGGTAGCGATCCGCGAGCGCCTGGAACCCCACCTGCGCGATCCCGATCACGGGGAGGAGCGTTCCCAGGAACCACAGCCACCCCACTGTCCCATAGGGCCGACGCCGCAAAGCGAGGATCGCGAGGAGCGTCACGAGAAGAAGGGCCAGTGCGGCGACACCCGCTGCGAGGTAGGAGATCGCGCTGCCCGGATGGGGATAGAAGACGGCGAGGTCGGTCGGCCAGACGAACCTCCGCAGATAGGTCCAGGGCGCGAGCGCCGCGTTCGCGAGGCGCTCCGAGAGCGGGAAGACCTCGAAATCGCGGAGCGAGCCGCCACGCTGCTGGTGGTAGTACGTGACGAAGCTCGAGGCTGCCGAGAGGACGAGGAGAGGAAGCTTCTCGAGGACGGGTCGGCGCAGAGTGCGCAGCGCCGCCGCGAACGATTCCGTGCGTATTCGCTCGAGGGGCCAGACGTCGAGGAGCAGGAGAACGAAGGGCAGCGAAACGGCCATCGGCTTCGCCAGGAGGGCCAATGCCATCGAAGCGAAGACGACGCCGTAGCGGACAGGATTCGGACGCCGGACGAACGCCGCGTACGCGAGGAGCGTCGCCATCCAGAACGCGCCGCAGACCACATCTTTGCGCTCGGCCGCCCAGGCTACGGATTCTACATGGAGCGGATGCACGGCGAAGAGAGCCGCGACGAGGGCACTGCGGCCTGTGGCCCCGCTCATCGAGCGCAGCGCCGCGAAGAGTAGCGCGGTGGCGGCGGCGTGATAGAAGAGGTTCCCGAGCAGGAAGACCTGCGCGCCGAAGCCGAAGAGCGAGACGTCGAGTAGCCAGGAGAGCCGGGTCAGCGGCATCCAATTGTCGGCCTCGACGCTCGTGAATGCCCACTCGATTCCGGCCTGAGAGAGACCCGCACGCAAGCCCGGCAAGGTCGGATCCAGGAGGATGTTGTCGTCGAACTGCACGAGCTCGTGGTGCATCACGCCGGCATGAACCACGCAGGCGAGCACGGCGAGACCGAGGGCGATCAGACAGGCCAGCCGCTGGCCATCAAGAGTCGAGGGACGCCCATGAACGCTCACATCAATCGCGCGACTTGCCCGTCAGTGCCTCGATGCGCGAGTGGATCGCATCGATCGCATCCTCGTTCCCCGCGGCTTCCGCGAGGGCCAGCGCCTCGTGCGCGGTCGCCAGCGCCTCGCGCCGCCTTCCGGCCGCAGCGTATGCCGCTGCGAGCGTATCGAGGCTGCCAGGATCCCCGCGTCCGAGCGCCGCGACGGCGGCTTCCGCGAGCCTCACTGCCTCTGCAGGGTTTCGCAACGCCGCGTCCGGATCGGTAGCGAGGATCAGGGCTAGATTGTTCTCGATCTCGGGCCAGGGGCTTTGGAGGCGCAGCGCCTCGCGATACGCAGCCACAGCGTCTGCGCTTCGGCCGAGGCGTTGGAGCACGTCGCCATGAGAAGCGCGCCAAGCTGCCACGTTGGGCTCTCGCTGGATCGCCTCGCTCAGCACGCGCTCGGCCTCCTCGTTCCGCCCCGCGCGCAGCAGTGCAGCTCCGAGCTCGCCGTGAATTCCCGGCATCCCGGGCCGGGCGAGAGCCGTCTCTTCGGACCCTTCGCCCGCTGCGTCCTGTCCGGGCTCGGGCGAGATCGAGTCTTCTACGCTTTCGGTCGTCTCGGCGGCGATGTTGGCCTCGAGCTCCGCGAGAGCTTTTGTACGCGCGGACTCATCCAGGTCGGGCGCCAGGGTGATCCCCTTGTGCAGCGCCTCGAGCCCCTCCTTCTTCTGCCCCAGGTGCAGCAGCACGGATCCGTAGCTGAGCCACGTGGCAGGATTTCTCGGCTCGATCCGCACAGACTCTGCGAGGTGCGCAGCGGCCGCAGCGTAGTCCTTTCGATGGAGCGCGACGCCGGAGAGGTTCTGGTGCGCGAGCCAGTTGCCCTCGGTGACGTCGAGAGCGTGGAGGAAGAGCATCTCGCTGTCTTTCCAGTGGCGCGTCTGGACAACGCTGCCGAACGCGAGCGCTGCGACGATTGCGGCGCAGGTTCCGGTTCGCAGGGCCAAACCCAAGCGCATCCGGTCGGCGAGCTCGGCGCCTCCCCACACCAGCGGGATCGCAACGCCGACCAGCGGCACGTACATGTACCGATCCGCGAGCGCCTGGAACCCCACCTGCAAGATCCCGATCACCGGCAGGAGGGTGCCGAGGAACCACAGCCAGCCCACCGTCACGTAGGGCCGACGCCTTGCCGCGAGGAGCGCCAGCACGGTGACCAGGACCAACGCAAACGCAGCCAGCCAGGCCGCGGGATAGGACACCGCGTCGCCGGGATGCGGATAGAACACGGCCAGGTCGGTCGGCCAGATGAACTTCCGCAGGTAGATCCAGGGGGCCAGCGCTGCGTTCGCGAGCCGCGCCGGTAGCGGGAAGAGATCGAGATCTCGGATCGCATTCCCTTCGCGCTGGACGTAGAGCGTGACGAGGGCAGACGCCACAACGAGGGCGAAGAGCGGAAGCTTCTCGAGGAAAGCCCGACGCAGCGTCCGCAATGCCGACCTCACCGAGTCCGTTTGGACTCGCCCAAGCGGCCACACATCCAGGAGGACGAGTACGAACGGGAGCGTTACCGCCATCGGCTTGGCGAGGAGCGCCAGCGCCATTGCGGCGAAAACAAGTCCGTAGCGTGCGAAGCTCGGACGCTGCACCCACGCCGAATACGCAAGGAGCGTGGCCATCCAGAACGCCCCACAGACGACGTCCTTGCGCTCGGCCGCCCAGGCAATCGATTCCACGTGAAGGGGGTGCACGGCGAAGATGGCGGCGACCAGCGCGCTGCGCACCGCGGCTCCCGTGAGGGAGCGCAGCGCAGCGAAGAGCAGGACCGTGGCGACGACGTGATAGAAGAGGTTCCCGAGCAGGAAGGAGCGCGCCCCGTAGCCGAAGAGGGAGATGTCCACCAACCACGTGAGCCGAGTCAGCGGCATCCAGTTGGCGTGCTCGACGCTCGTGGCCGCCCAGGCGATCCCGGGAGCGCTCAAGCCGGCCATCAGGCCGGGGATCTCGGGGTTGAGATCGATGTCGTCGTCGTAGTTCAGAAGCTGATGGTCTGTCACCCCAAGATGAACGCCGACGGCAAGCAGAGCCAGGCTGAGGGCGAGGGCCCAGGGCAGCAGGCGGCTTCCTCTTGTCCTTCCGCTCGGCAATTTCTGCCCCGCCGTCCAGTCCCCCGGGACCGCACCCTATCACGCCGGTCCCCTACAAGCATGGCTAGGGCGGTCGGGGCAGGAGGCGGGAGAGAATTGAGGGCTAAATACTACACTCCAGCGAGCGTTCGAGCGTGACATGGCAAGCCACACGTGAGATAACAACGGACTTCAAGATCGGCTGAGGACGCACACCCCGGATGATCATCCGCATCGCCGCGCTGCTCCTCACCGTCCTGACCGGGTTCAGCGGCCTCGTCTACGAGGTCACCTGGCAGCGCTACCTGGCAACGCTGCTCGGATCCCACAGCGAAGCCACGGCCGCGGTTCTTGGCATCTTCCTGGGTGGGCTGGCGCTCGGCTACGCCACGTTCGGCCGTTGGACGCGACGTCGCGTGGGACGCGCGGCGGAGCGGGGTCTCCCGCCCCGCCTGCTCCTGGCCTATGGCGTCGTCGAGGCTGGCATCGGGGCGTACGGGCTTCTATT
>CAYGXT010000292.1:0-4699 GCA_964353695.1 uncultured Myxococcaceae bacterium | reverse complement strand
GGAGGGGCTCCTCGGCCTCGCGTTCCGTACCGCCGATGCCGTCGCCTGCTACGAGACCCTGCGTGCCCGCGGTGTCGATGCCCGACCGCCGCAGCCAGGGCACGGGCGTGAGCGCGACTCGGGCGTCCTCCGGCACTGGCGCAGCGTGCTCCTGCCCGCGGCCGATGCCCGCGGGCTTCTGCTCTTCGCCATCGAGCACGAGGGGATGGGGGACGAGCTCGCTCCGGCGCCGCTCCAGGGGGTCGAGGCAGCGAGCGTCTACGGGCTCGACCACGTGGTGATCGTGAGCGGCGCTCTCGATGCCACCCGCAGGCTCTACGGCGAGACCCTCGGCCTGCGCCTGGCCCTCGACCGCGTCTTCGAGGAGCGGCGGCTGCGGCTGCTCTTCTTCCGGGTGGGGGGCGTGACGGTCGAGATCGCACAGCCGCTCGGCGTGGCCGGCGACGGCCGCGACCGCTTCATGGGGCTCTCCTACCAGGTGCCCGACGCTGAGGCCGCCAAGGCGCGTCTGGCCGGCTCAGGATTCGACGTCTCCTCGGTCAGGGCCGGCATGAAGCCCGGCACCCGGGTCTGCAGCGTGCGCGGCAGGCCCCTCGGCGTGGATACCCTCCTGATCCAGCCCGCTGTCCGGCGGGAGGCTGCCGTTCGCTAGCGTTGCGGCATGAGTGCTGCGACCCCCCTTCGTGACGAGCTTCCGGAAGACCTCGAGTCTGCGATCCGACGCCTCAAGAGCGAGCGCAACGCGATCGTGCTGGCGCACTACTACCAGGAGTCGGAGATCCAGGACCTGGCCGACGTGGTGGGGGACTCTCTTCAGCTCGCCCGCGCGGCCCAAAAGGCCGACTGTGAGGTGATCGCCTTCTGCGGCGTCCACTTCATGGCCGAGACGGCGAAGATCCTCAATCCCGGGCGAACGGTCATCGTGCCCGATCTCGAAGCGGGCTGCTCCCTCGCCGACGGCTGTCCGGCAGATCTCTTCGAGAAGTTCATCGCCGAGCATCCCGGCGCGAAGGTCATCACCTACATCAATACCTCGGCCGCGGTGAAGGCCATGAGCGACCTCATCTGCACGTCGTCGAATGCGGTGAAGATGGTGAAGCACTTCGCCGGCCAGCCTTTGATCTTTGCCCCGGACCGTCATCTCGCGCGCTGGGTGGCGAAGCAGGCGAATCGCCCGGATCTCATCGTCTGGCCCGGCATCTGCATCGTGCACGAGCTGTTCAGCGCCAAGCGGCTGGCCGAGCTGCGTGTGCGGCATCCCGACGCGGAGGTGCTGGCCCATCCCGAGTGCGACGAAGCCGTGCTGTCGCAGGCGGATTACATCGGCTCGACATCGGGCATCATCGAACGGTCCGTGAGGTCACCCGCGAAGACGCTGATCATCGCGACCGAGGACGGCGTCTTCCACCAGATCGCGAAACGCGTGCCGGAGAAGACGCTGCTGCAGGCGCCGGGCCCGGACGAGAGCTGCGCCTGCAACCGCTGCCCCTACATGCGGCTCAACACGATGGAGAAGCTCTACCTCGCGCTGCGCGACCTGAAGCCAGAGGTGACGCTGCCGGAGGAGATCCGTCTGCGCGCGCTGCGCCCGATCGAGAAGATGCTCGAGCTCTCGGCGTAGCGTGGAGCGGCTGCCGGAGAGCTTGTGAAGATCGCGAGCTGGAACGTCAACTCCATCCGAGCCCGGCTGGAACGAGTGCTCGCCTGGCTCGAGACGCAGCGTCCGGATGTCCTTTGCCTGCAAGAGATCAAGGTCACGGGCGAGGAGTTCCCGGCGCAGGCACTTGCCGCCGCAGGCTATCACGCCGTGGTGAACGGCCAGCGCACGTATCATGGCGTCGCGATTCTCTCGCGCGAGCCGGCGAGCGACGTAGTGGTCGGTCTGGGCGACGGCGGCGACGATTCCCAGGCGCGCCTCGTGGGTGCTCGCGTCGGAGGCTTCCGCATCTTCTCGGTCTACGTTCCGAACGGCAGCGAAGTGGGCTCCGAGAAGTTCGCCTACAAGCTCGTCTGGCTGGATCGCATGCGCCGCTACCTCGAAGCGCATGCGAGCCCCGACGAGCCGCTGCTCCTCTGCGGCGATCTCAACGTCGCTCCCGAAGACCGCGACGTGGCCCACCCGGAGGCCTGGAGCGACACTGTTCTCTGTCATCCGGACGCACGGGCGGCGCTGCGCCGGGTCGTCGACTGGGGTCTCGTGGACACCTTCCGCCTGCAGCATGCCGAGGGCGGCTTCTACTCCTGGTGGGACTACCGCCAGCTCGGCTTCCCGAAGAACGACGGCCTGCGCATCGACCACATTTTGGCGACGGCGCCGCTCGCCAAGCGCTGCACTGGAGCCTCGATCGACCGCGACGCGCGCAAGGGCAAGCAGCCCTCGGATCACGCGCCGGTGATCGCGGTCTTCGAGGCGTAGCGGCGCGGGGGCTCAGCTCAACCGGGCGGCGCTCGACGACAACTGGGCCAACATCAAGGCGGGCAAGCCGGTGAGTCGGATCGCCCCGCTGGAATGAAAGGGAGCATCATGGCGTTCTTGCCGAGCGTGGTTCGCGCCGAATACGACAGTGCTTTCTGCATTCGTCTCACGTTCAACGACGACATCGAGGCGACGGTCGATTTCCGATCGTGGCTGAAGGGCCCTGTGTTCGAGCCGCTGAAAAAGCCGGAGTACTTCCGGAAGTTCTTCCTGGATGGCGGCACCGTGGCGTGGCCGAACGGGGCCGACATTGCTCCGGAAACGCTGTACGAGGCCGCGAAGGCCGCGCGGTCTAAGCCGGCCCTACAACCGGCGGCGGCTGGATCATCGCGCCGCCGCGGCTGAGGGCCAGCTCGTGAACCGCATGGGGAAGACCCCCAGCGAAGCGGGGCAGGTGGATGGCCGCGGCGACACAGGACAGGGTCACGAGGGAGGCCAGGAGCCGTGCTTCCGCAGCGGGAGGCCACGCCCCGGCCCCTGGAGTGGCTCATGCCCGAGCTTGACGTCACGCCCCGGGTCGCGTAAAAAGAAGACAATGGCCTTCCGCATCCACGCGCTGCTTTCGCTTACGACGGCCCTGCTACTTCGCAGGGCGGGAGGGGCGTAGCGCGCTCGGAGCCGAAAGGCGCAGCACGAAACCCTCTCCCGCCGAGCAGGCAGGAGGGGGTTTCGCGTTTCTGTGCCTCGTCTCCGAACGCGACGCCACTTCCGGCCCGGCCCGGTGAGAGACAACAACGGAGATCCGCCCATGAAGACCAAAGCCGCAGAGAAGTACCGGCCCTATCCGCCCGTGGAGCTGCCCGACCGGCGCTGGCCCGACCGCTCGATCGAGGTTGCGCCCATCTGGTGCAGCGTCGACCTGCGCGACGGCAACCAGGCTCTGATCGAGCCCATGGGGCCGGGCCGCAAGCGGCGCCTCTGGGATCTGCTCGTTCGCACGGGCTTCAAGGAGATCGAGGTCGGCTTCCCGAGTGCTTCGCAGACGGATTTCGACTTCGTCCGCGAGTTGATCGAGAAAGATCTCATCCCCGACGACGTCACGATCCAGGTGCTCACCCCCGCGCGGGATCCGCTGATCGAGCGCAGCTTCGAGGCCCTGCGCGGAGCGCGGCGCGCCATCGTCCACCTCTACAACTCGACCTCGACGCTCCAGCGCCGCGTCGTCTTCGGCATGGATCGCGTGGGCGTGACGGCCCTCGCCGTACACGCGGCGCGCAGCATCCGGCGCCTTGCCGACGACACGGCGACCGACGTCCGCTTCGAGTACTCGCCGGAGAGCTTCACCGGCACCGAGCTCGACTACGCCGTCGAGATCTGCGAGGCGGTGATGGCTGTCTGGGAGCCGACGCCCGAGCGCCGCGTGATCCTCAACCTGCCCTCGACGGTCGAGATGGCGACGCCGAACGTCTACGCGGACCAGATCGAATGGTTCTCGCGCAGGGTCCGCGACCGCGATTGCGTGATCCTGAGCCTGCACCCGCATAACGACCGCGGCACGGCGGTGGCGGCGGCGGAGCTGGCGCTGCAGGCCGGCGCCGACCGCGTCGAGGGCACGCTCTTCGGCAACGGCGAGCGCACGGGCAACGTAGACATCGTCACGCTGGCGTTGAACCTCTACACGCAGGGCGTCGATCCCGGACTCGACTGTGAGGACGTCGCCGAGATGAAGCGGATCGTCGAGCACTGCAACCGGCTGCCCGTGCATCCGCGACATCCTTATGCGGGTGAGCTCGTCTTCACGGCGTTCTCGGGCTCGCACCAGGATGCGATTCGCAAGGGGCTCGCTGCGCGGCGCCGTGCGAGTGATCCGTTCTGGGAGGTGCCGTACCTGCCGATCGATCCGGCCGACGTGGGCCGCGCCTACGAGCCCGTGATCCGGATCAACAGCCAATCGGGCAAGGGCGGCATCGCGCACGTGCTCGAGGAAGATTTCGGCCTTCGCATCCCGCGTCGCCTGCAGATCGATCTGGCCCGGGCGATCCAGGAGCAGGCGGACGAGAGCGGCGCAGAGATCTTGCCGGCGGACCTTTTCGCGGCCTTCGAGAAGGAGTACCTGCGCGAGGGCCCGCTGGCGCTGCTCGAGCACGAGGAGGTCGGCGCCGAGCTGCATGCGGTCGTGCTCGACCACGGCGAGAAGCGGCAGGTGAACGGCACGGGCAATGGCCCGCTGGCCGCCTTCGTCGACGCGCTGCATACCGGCTGCGGGCTCTCGCTGCGCGTAGT
>CAYGXT010000291.1:0-4704 GCA_964353695.1 uncultured Myxococcaceae bacterium | reverse complement strand
CGTTCTATGCCGGCTTCGCGCCGCGTACGCAGGATCCGCAGCGGCCCCACATCGAGCTCTCTCGCGGCAACCAGGTGCGGGTGACGCTGCCACTCGGCGACAAGGAGCTCGACGTCTATCTCGACGACCTCGTGGCACGCCACAAGATCTATCAGGAGCTGATCGACGCGAAGGTCATCACGCTCACCACCAACCGGGAATACGAGCGTTTCGTCGAGGCTCTTCAGGCAAAGGGTGTTGAGCAGACCGTGACGAGCCGCGCGAGCCTCGGCCCCGAGGCCTATCGCGAGAAGAGCATCGAAATCCTCTCGGCCCTCAACCCCGATCGGATCTTCCGCATCAAGATCCCTCTCGATTCCGTCGTCGCGCAGTGGAGCAAGACCCTGGCCTCAGCCGACCTCGGCTCCGACTCCGGCCAGATCGACGCTGCGAACGCCGTGCTGCCGGGCCGTATCGACCGCTTCAGCCTCGACGGCGGCATGCAGGCCGCACTTCGAAAGGCCGCCGAGCTGGCGAAGGCCGGGGATGCCGCTGCGCTGCGCAAGGCTGCGGAAGACTTCGTCGGCCTGGCCTCGGAGGGCCACTACCGCGTACGCGGCGGGAACGTCGAGGCCGTCGAGTTCACCGCCATCTATCCGGCCGGCACCATCGAGGGCACGACCAGCTATCAGGGCGAGAAGCTCCCCGAGTTCGGCGTCAGCGGAATCTGGCCGCTGATCCGCCGCACGACGGGCCGCGGCCAGCTCGGCATGGTGGACTACCTCTCGCCGAATCCGGGCTACGGCTTCATCAGCATGTTTCCCTACCAGTTCGCCGGCGGCATCGCCTACAACGCCTTCCACAACGCCGGCGTACGCTGCCAGCTCAACGCGACGCCGTTTCTGCCGAAGGAGTGGCGCAAAGTGTCGGGCGAGCGCGACCCAAGCAAGGGCTACCAGAACCTCTGGATCGCGAGCCGCGCCCCGACCTCCCACGGCTGCACGCGCCTTGGCTCCGGGCACATGAGCGAGCTGCGCCAGATGGCGCCCACGAGCTCCGAGGACCTCGTGAAGGTGAATAGCTACCGCAACGAGCCCTATTGCCACGACGTCTTCGACATCGAAGGGGACGGCAAGCTCGAGGTGATGGGCGTCCAGTACTACCTGGCCTTCAAGAGCACGAACGATCACGTGCCTAGCTCCGCGTACGTCACCAACAAGCGCGAGCCCTTTTACCGCTGGCTCTACGGCCAGAACGTGAATCTCGGCCCCGTCGGACAGACGACGATCAAGGAGGTTCCGGTCTGCCGCTTTGCCCCCCGCAAGGCCGCTCTCGCCGAGACGCTCTCGAACCTGCCGCTGTACGAGGCGAAGTGGGCCCCGGAGACGATCCAGTTCTACACCATTCGGGGTCATGCCCCCGACAGCGGTCCGGGCTTCGAGCTCAACCGCGAGCTGCGCAAGGTGGGTGCCGGCCATACGACGGAAAGGAGCAAGCTCCTGCTCCGATAGCGGAAACGGCCCCTGCTGCGGTGGGCCGCGGGCTCAGTCGAGCAGTCCGAGCGCCTCCACCGCGGCGCAGCGTACGCTGGGATCGGGATGCTCGAGATGGCGGACGATGTCCTCCTCGGCGTCGGGATCCCGGCAGGCGCCGAGCGCGCGCAACGCCTCGCGTACGATCTCGAGCTCCGGCTCCGCCAGCAGGGATCGCAGCACGGGAGCCACGCGACGCTCGCAGAAGCGCCCCAGCGCCTCGATGGCGTGGCGCCGGACCAGCGGGCTCTCGTCGTCGATTCGCTCGACGATGGGATCGAGTGTGCTTGGGACGCAGAGCTCTCCGAGGGTGCGGACGGCCGCAGCGCGGATGTCCTCCACGGGATCACGCAGTGCCCGAACCAGCGCAGGCAACCCGGCCGGATCGGCGAGAGTGCCGAGCCCATAGATCGCGTTCAGCCGCACCAGCTTGTCCTCGCTCTCGAGGCTCGCGATCAGATGCTCGACGTCGCTGCGGCTCTCCAGCCGCTCGAGGGAGCGCGCCACGCCAGCACGCACGGCGGGATCCGGGTCGCGCAGCGCCGTGCGCAACCTTTCGATCCGCTCGAGGCGGCGGATCGGGGCAAGGTCCGGCGTAGTGACAGTACCGGCAGCGATCATGCAGGTCCTCTCGACGGGGCTCATCGGCCGGTCCCGTTTCGGGCTTGAACCTTCTTCCCTAGCATCTCGGGCGGCATGAGCGCGGCGGACGGGCGAGTTCTCGGCCTCGACCTGGGCTCGAAGCGGATCGGCCTCGCGCTCTCCGACATCGAGTTCCCGATCGCGCTCCCCGAGGGCATCCTCGAGCGCAAGGGGCTGGCACGCGACCTCGAGGCGCTGACGCTGCTGGTGCAGGAGCGGGGCGTCGCACGCATCGTGGTGGGCCTTCCGATCCACATGAACGGGCGGCGGGGTCCCGAGGCCAGAGCGGCCGAGGCTTTCGCGCGGGCACTGGCTGAGGCCACGGGCCTTCCGGTCGATCTGCAGGACGAGCGCTGGACCACCCTCGAGGCCGACCGCGCTCTCCGCGCCACCGGCCACACTGCGCGCGAGCGGCGAGCGCACGTGGACGCCGTCGCCGCCAGCTTGTTGCTACGGGCCTACCTGGAGCGCCGGCTCTTGGGCAAATGAGGCTCGCTAGCGGGCTGCGCGTGCTCGCTCTCGTCACTGCCGGGTTGGCCGCGGCCGGCGGCGGCGCTGCAGCCTGGCTCTCCCATGCTCTCGGGCCGCTCGATCCGGCGGGCCCCGTGCAGCTTTTCGCAGTTCCCCGTGGATCAACACTGTTTCGTGTCGGTAGAGATCTCGAGACGGCCGGCCTGGTGCCGAGCGCACTCGCCTTCCAGATCCTCGGGCGCTGGGAGGGCGCGGCGTCGAAGCTTCATTGGGGCGACTACGAGCTCTCCGCTGCAATGCCGGCGCAGGAGATCCTGGCACGCATGCTGGAGGGCCGCGTCAAGACCTGGGACGTGACGCTACCCGAGGGGCTGACGGCGCGAGAGACCGCCGACCGCCTCGCAGCGTCGGGCATCATCGACCGCGCCGCATTGGAGCAGGTGCTGCAGGATGGGGGCAGCGCCGCGCGCTTCGACGTCGAGGGCCCCGGCCTCGAGGGCTACCTCTTCCCCGACACCTACCGCTTCCCGCGCGGGCTCTCGGCGCCGGAGATCGTGGGTACGCTGGTCGAGCGTTTCCGGAAGGCGTGGGCCACGGTAGCGCCTCTCGCCGGAGCGCAGGGGCTTTCGCAACGGCAGCTGGTGACGCTTGCATCCATCGTCGAGAAGGAGACGGGGCTCGCCGCCGAGCGGCCGCTGGTGGCGAGCGTCTTCCGCAACCGGCTGCGGCTCGGCATGCGCCTCGAATCGGATCCGACGGTGATCTACGGCATCACCGACTTCGACGGAAATCTCCGCCGTAGCCATCTCGAGGATGCAGCCAATACCTACAACACCTACCAGATCCCCGGGCTACCACCGGGCCCGATCGCGAGCCCGGGCCAGGCGGCGCTACGCGCCGTGGTCGAGCCCGCGGCGACGGAGAATCTCTTCTTCGTCGGACGGGGCGACGGAAGCCACGTCTTCTCGGAGCGCTACGCAGATCACGTGCGGGCGGTGAACCAGTACCAGCGCAGGAGCAGCCGATGATCGAGGCCCGGCCTACGTCATCGCGACGGCGCGCAGCAGCTCGAGATTGTCGAGGAGCTTTCCGGCGCCCATGGCCACGGCCGTGAAGGGATCCTCGCCACGCAGGATCGGGAGCTTCGTCTCCTGCCGCAGCAGGTGGTCCAGGTTGCGCAGCAGGGAGCCACCCCCCACCAGCATGATGCCGCGGTCCACGATGTCGGCAGCGAGCTCGGGCGGCGTGCGTTCGAGGGTCTGGAGCACGACCTCGACGATCGAGTGTACGGGCTCGATCAACGACTCACGCACCTCTTCGCTCGACGTGACGAGGACCTTCGGGATGCCGCTCACGAGGTCGCGGCCCTTGATCTCCATGCTGGCGGTCTTGGTATGCGGCGACGCGGTGCCGATCGTGACCTTGATCTGCTCCGCCGTCCGCTCGCCGATCAGCATGTTGTACTTGCGCTTGACGTACTGGATGATGGCTTCGTCCATCTTGTCGCCGGCGCAGCGTACGGACATCGAGGTAACGATGCCCGAGAGCGAGATCACGGCGACGTCGGTCGTGCCGCCGCCGATGTCCACGATCATGTTGCCGGTCGCGGCGGTAACGTCGAGGCCTGCACCGATCGCCGCAGCCATCGGCTCCTCGATCAGGTAGACCTCGCGAGCGCCGGCCGAGAGCGCGGACTCGCGTACCGCACGCTTCTCCACGCTCGTGATGCAGGGCGGCACGCAGATCACGACGCGCGGGCGCACCAGCCGCTTCCGGTTGTGCGCCTTGCGGATGAAGTAGCGGAGCATCGCCTCCGTCACCTCGAAGTCCGCGATCACGCCTTCCTTGATCGGCCGCACCGCGCGAATCGAGTCCGGCGTGCGGCCGAGCATCTCTTTGGCTTCGTGGCCAACCGCGAGCACGCGATCGCCGCGGCCCGGCTGAGTGATCACGGCCACGACGCTCGGCTCGGAGCTCACGATGCCCTTGCCACGCGCGAAAACCAGGGTGTTGGCCGTCCCGAGATCGATGGCCAGATCGTTGGAGAAGAGCGCGGCCAGGGGATTGAGCATGAGGTCGA
>CAYGXT010000290.1:0-4706 GCA_964353695.1 uncultured Myxococcaceae bacterium | reverse complement strand
ACCTGCGAGAAGACCACGGTGCCGACGATGCCACCGAGCAGGCCGATGATGAGCACCACGGCCATGATCTCGATCAGCGTGAAGGCGCCGGTCCGCCGGCTGCGAGGGCTGGTTTCCATGCTTCGTTCTCCTCTCATCGGAGCGAGCTCGTGATCTGGAGCAGAGGCACGAGCGTCGCGGAAATGATCACCATCACGATCCCCACCATGAGCAGGATCAGGAGCGGCTCGAGCAGCGCGGTCAGGCGTGTCATGGTGGTCTCGACCTGCTCGTCGTAGGTGTCGGCCACCTTGGCGAGCATGGCCTCGAGCTCGCCCGAGGCCTCGCCCACCTCGATCATGTGGGTCACGAGGGGCGGGAACTGGCCGCTTTGACGCAGGGGCTTCGCCAGCGATGCGCCGCCTGTGATGCCTTCCTTCGCGGCGTCGATCGCATCGCCGATCACCACGTTGTTGGCGACGTGCTTGGCGGTCTCGAGGGCCCGCACGATCGGGATGCCTCCCGCCAGCAGCGTGGCCAGCGTGCGCGTGAAGCGGGAGATGGCGAGCGTGCGCGAGACGCGACCGACGACCGGAAGCCGAAGACGCGTACGATCGTACCAGGCGCGCCCGGACGGCGTGCGAATCAGCGCGCGGAAGCCGAAGCCGAGGCCCACGCCGCAGGCCATCAGCGCCCACCACCATTGCCGGGCGAAGTTCGAGCTCGAGATGATGACGCGCGTGTAGATCGGCAGGGGCTGGTTGAGGCTCTTCAGCAGCTCGGCGATCTGGGGCAGCACGAAGACCACCAGGGCGGCCACCACCATGAGGGCGAAGCCGAACATCACGGCCGGATAGATCAGGATCGAGCCGACCTTGTTGCGTAGACGTACCTGGCTCTCGAGATATTCAGCGAGCCGCACCAGCACGGTCTCGAGGGCGCCGCCGGTCTCGCCGGCGCGCACCATGCCGACATAGAGATCCGAGAAGGGCCCCGTGTTCTGCATGGCGTCGGCCAGCGCGCTGCCCTGATTGACGCGGTCGCGGATTTGCCCGATCACCGACCGCAGCCGCGGGTTCTCGCACTGCTGGCTGAGCGCTGCGAGCGCCTCGACCAAGGGGATGCCGGCGCCCACGAGGGTCGAGAGCTGCCGCGTGGCCAGCGACACGTCCATCTGGGAGATGCGGCGCAGCGAGGCGAGCGAAAAGGAGGAGCCAGCAGAAGCGCCGCGTTCGGCCTTCGCGCCGGGTGCCGAGCCTTCGGCGAGATCCGTGACGAAGACGCCGTCGCGGCGAAGCTTCGTCCGTGCGGCGCGCAGGTTTTCGGCGTCGACGAAGCCCCGGAGGGTCTTTCCGGCGGCGTTCGCTCCCTTGTAGGTGTAGACCGGCATCAGATCTGGGCGACGCCGCCCTCGTCCTCGGTGGCACGCAGCACTTCGGCGAGCGAGGTCTGACCCGACAGCACCTTGCGCGCACCGTCCGCGCGCAGAGAGTTCATGCCCTTGTCCATCGCCTTGCGTTTGATCGTCTTGGAATCGGTATTCACTGTTACGAGAGCGCGGATCTCATCGTCGATCAGCATCAGCTCGAAGATCCCGATGCGTCCGCGGTAGCCCGTGTGGTTGCAATGCTCGCAGCCCGCCGGGCGGTAGATGCTGACTGCGCCGCCGCGCGAGCGGATGCCGATCTCGGCGAGCTGCTCGGGGGTGGGCTCCCAGGGCTCCTTGCAGCGGGTGCATAGGACGCGGATCAGGCGCTGGGCCAGGACGGCCACCAGGGACGAGGCGACGAGATAGGGCTCGACGCCCATGTCCACCAGGCGCGTGATGGCGCTCGGCGCGTCGATCGTATGCAGCGTCGCGAAGACCAGGTGGCCGGTGAGCGAGGCCTGGATCGCGATCTCGGCCGTCTCCACGTCGCGGATCTCGCCCACCAGGATCACGTTCGGATCCTGGCGCAGCACCGAGCGCAGGCCGCTCGCGAAGGTGAGGCCGATCTTCGGGTTCACCTCGATCTGGCCCGTTCCCGGCAGCTGGATCTCGACCGGATCCTCGATGGTGATGATGTTGCGGTCGGCGGTGTTGATCCGGGAGAGAGCGCCGTAGAGGGTCGTGGTCTTGCCGCTGCCGGTAGGGCCGGTCACCAGCACGATGCCGTTCGGGCGCGAGATCAGCTTCTCCCAGACCTGGAGGTGCGCTTCGTTGAAGCCGAGCTTCTCGAGGTCGAGCATCTCGGTCGTGCGCGGGAGAAGGCGCATGACCACCCGCTCGCCGTGGGCCACGGGAATCGTCGAGAGGCGCACGTCGTAATCGCGGCCGGCGATCTTCAAACGGATGCGGCCGTCCTGCGGCAGACGCTTCTCGGCGATGTTGAGACCGCCCATGATCTTGATGCGGGAGGTAATGCTCGACTGGATCGCGCGGGGCAGGCGATGCATCGGCTCGTAGAGCAGGTCGTCGATCCGGAAGCGGACTCGGATGTCACGCTCGAAGGGCTCGATGTGGATGTCGCTCGCCCGCTCCTTCACGGCCTGCTGCAGCAGCGAGTTCACCAACCGGATGATGGGCGCCTCGTCGGAGGCCTCGAGCAGGTCCTGGGGCTCCTGGTTCGAGAGCTCCTGCGCCAGGGCTTCGAGGTCGGTGACGGCGTCCGAGGCGAGCGCCGCTGCGGAGCCCCCCACACCCCGGTCGTAGACCTGGTTGATCGCGGTCAGGATCGTCCGCTCGCTGGTGAGCTCGCCCTCGATCTCCGAGCCCTCGAAGAGCAGGCGCAGGTCGTCGAGCGGCGCCGTCTCGAAGGGATCGGAGATGGCGACGTGCAGCACCCCGAGCTCGTCGCGGCCAAGCGGCAGCAGCTTATGGGTCTTGGCGAAGCCGATCGGCACGCGAGCCACCAGCTCCTCGTCCACGTCCTCACTCCGGATCTCCCGGCGCACGCGCAGGGCGAGCTGTTGCCCGAGCGCGTCGAGCAGCTCTTCCTCCGTGAGGGCTCCGTCCTCGATCAGGATCTCGAGCAGGCGACCACCGCTCTCGGCCTGTCGGCGGTGGGCGGCGTCGAGCTGCTCGGGCGTGAGGCGCGTGCCGCGGAGCAGCATCTCCCCGAGCTCGAGCCGCTCCGGCTGAACGGGCAGAGCGGGCTGCATACTCACGGCGTGGCCCCTCCTCCCGCGGCCTCGAGCTGGATCACGGTAGGCGAGAGCCCATAGCCGCGGCGTACGGCATCGGCCACGTGGCTGGCCTGCTCCGTCGTGTCGTAGGGGCCGAGGCGAAGCTCGTAGAATACGGCGCCGCCCTGCTGGTTCGAGACCAGCGTGCCGTCGTAGCCCGCATCCACCAGCTCCGTGAGCTGCGTCCGTGCGGCGCCCTCCAGACGGAAGATGGCGGCGAGCACGCCCCACTTCGCAGCCTGCTCGCTCTCGCTCTCCGCCTTTTCCCGACGCTCTCGCTCGGCCTCCTGCTGCCGCTCGATCTCGCCCATGCGCTCGACCGGGTACTTCTTCGAGAAGCTCGCGAGCTGGTCGCGCACCGCATTGCCGCTGTACTCCGGCGCCTCGTAGGGAATGCCCTTTTCCATGGCGTTCTCGCGCCGGGCGTCCTCCTGCTCGAGCTCGTCCTTGGTCTTGTCGATGCCCTCCGCCGACTCGCGCTCGAACTCGGTGCGCTTGCGGATCGACTGCTGCTCGAGATCGGCGGCATTGCGTACGATGTGCGGGGTCAGGAACACCAGGAGATTGATCTTCGTGAGCGTGTCGTTCGTGCTCTTGAAGGCCCAGCCCAGGAAGGGAATGTCGCCCAGCCAGGGCACCTTGTTCTCGGTGTTCTGCTGGTTATTGTCGAGCAGGCCGCCGATCACCACGGTCTCTCCGTCCGCCACGACGACGTTGTTCTCGATCTTCCGGCTCGAGAGCGGAACGCCGACCTGGTTCGGGTCGCCCGTATCCGCGATCAGCCCGCGGTTGATGTTGGTGATCTCCTGGAAGATCTTCAGCCGCAGCGTGTCGCCCTCGGAGATCTGGGGGGTCACGCGCAGCGTGATGCCGATGTCCTGACGTTCGACGTTCACCGAGGTTGCGAGGTTTCCGGTGGCGTTGGCGACGCCAGAAGCGGATTGTACGCGGCTCGAGATGATCGGGATGTTGTTGCCGACCTTGATCTCCGCTTCCTCGTTGTCGGAGGTGAGAATATGCGGGGCAGAGAGGATGTTGGCGTTGTTCAGGTTCGCCGAAGCACGCAGGATGCCCTGGATGAGGGAGCCGCCAATGGCCGTGGCGATGCCCGCTGGCGTGCTCTCTGCGGCGTAGCGAAGGCTGTTCTTGGCGGCGACGACGAGCAGGTTGCTGAGGATGCTGTCGTCGACTTCCCCGCTGGTGCCGGACGCCGCCGAGGTGGTCGTGCTGGTGGTGTTGGTCCCGAACACCCTGGGCCTTCCGTTCGAGTCGGTGAGCGACGCCACCGTGAGGTCGGTGCTGCCAACATGCCGGACGATGCCGTTCAGCCCGAGCTCCTTGTTGTCGCTGATCGTCACCTCCATGATGAGGGCCTCGACCAGCACCTGGGGCCGCCGGATGTCGAGCTTCTCGATCACCTGCTTCGCGGTGGCGAAGCCCTCCTGGCTGGCCTGGATGATGAGCGAGTTGGTGGGCTTGTCGGCCGTGATGGAGACACCCTCGGCCAGCTCGGTCACCATGGCACGCAGGGCCTGTGCCGCGGCCGGCGCGGCGCCGCCCGC
>CAYGXT010000289.1:0-4716 GCA_964353695.1 uncultured Myxococcaceae bacterium | reverse complement strand
CACGGCAGGATCCAGAGTGAAGATGTCGTCAAGGGCCTGGCCACATTGAAGGGCCTCGCCTTCGAGAGCGGGCGTCCGGTCGTGCCGGTGCCGACGCTCGCAGCGCTCTGCCTTGCGGCTGGAAGTGCGGAGGCTCCCGTGGCGGCGCTGCTGGACGCGCGGCGGGGCGAGGTCTACGCAGCTGCGTACGGCCCGGCAGCTCCGGCGCCGGACGAAGCCGAGCTGCTGCCGGAAGGGCTCTACCGCCTGCTCGACGTCGCAGCCCGCTTGAGGCGGGGCTGCCGCGTCACCGGGGACGGGGCTCCGCTGCTGTCTGCGGCGCTTGCAGCCGCGGGATTGCCTGCTCCCACGGAGGTCGTGCATCCGCCGGCGGCGCCGGCTGTCGGACGTCTTGCTCTGCGACTCCTCGCGCTCGGCCGAGCCCGCACCGCTGCCGAGCTGGTGCCGCGCTATCTTCGCCGCGCCGAGGCCGAAGCGCGTCGCACGGGCGAGCCTCTCGAACGCGAGAAGCCTTTTTGACACGCAGCGTTAGCCCCGGTACTATCCATTCAACGTCTCGCGTTTTCGGCTTCTGACATCGCGGTCGGTTTAGCCTGTCGGCGGCCCGGCCGCGGCCTGTCTGCCTGGGCGCGCTGCCTCGTCGAGGAGTCCGCGTGAACACCAACGGCTCCGACATCCTGATGAAAGCCCTTCGCGAGGAGAACGTGGAGGTCGTGTTCGGGCTTCCGGGCGGCGCCGTCCTCCACCTCTACGACGCCATCTATCGGCATCAGATCCGGCACGTTCTCGCGCGTCACGAGCAGGGCGCGGTCCACATGGCCGATGGCTATGCGCGTGCCAGCGGTCGGCCGGGCGTGGCCATCGTGACCTCCGGCCCGGCCCTCACGAACGCCATCACTGGTATCGCCACAGCCTACTCCGACTCGATCCCGCTCGTCGTCTTCTCGGGGCAGGTTCCAACCAAGTTCATCGGGAGCGATGCCTTCCAGGAGGCCGATAACGTCGGCCTCACGCGTCCCGTCACCAAGCACAACTATTTGGTGAAAGACGTGCGAACCCTGGCCGCCACCATCAAGGAGGCCTTCCACATTGCCACCACGGGACGTCCGGGCCCCGTGCTCGTGGACATCCCGAAGGACGTGAGCGGCGAGGCCTGTGAGTTCTTCTATCCGAAGTCGATCCAACTCGATCACTACCGGCCTTGCTTCGAGGGTCATTGGGGCCAGATCAAGAAGGCCCTCTCGCTGATCCTCCACGCGCGGCGTCCGGTTCTGTACTTCGGCGGCGGCGTGATCCTCTCCGGCGCGGCCGACGAGATGCGCGCCCTCACCGAGAAGCTGCGCGCACCGACCACGTACACGCTGATGGGCATCGGGGGGATCCCGGGCGATCACCCGCTCTCGCTCGGCATGCTCGGCATGCACGGCACCTACCGTGCGAATCTCGCCGTCGCCGAGTGCGACGTTTTGGTCGCCATCGGTGCCCGCTTCGATGACCGCGTGACGGGCAAGCTCGACGAGTTCAGCACCCGATCCCGCAAGATCCACATCGATATCGACCCCACCACGATCCGCAAGAACGTGCATGTGGACATTCCGATCGTGGGGGACGTGCGAAACTGCCTGCAGAAGCTGCTCAAGCTCCTCGAGGGTGAGAGGGATCTCGAGCGCTACCACGAGCGCATCGTGCCGTGGTGGCGCCAGATCGAGGACTGGGATCGAGAGAATCCCATCCGCTACACGCAGAAGCCCGACGGTCCGCTGCTGCCGCAGTTCGTGATCGACAAGATCTTTCAGATGACGCGCGGCACTGCAGTGCTCACCACCGATGTCGGCCAGCATCAGATGTGGGCCGCGCAGTATTACCACTGTCAGCGACCGAACAATTGGATCTCGTCGGGGGGCCTCGGCACCATGGGCTACGGCCTGCCGGCCGCGATTGGCGCGCAGATGGCCCGCAAGGACGAACTCGTCGTCTGCATCGCGGGCGACGGCTCGATCCTGATGAACATCCAGGAGATGGTGACGGCCGTGGAGGAGAGACTCCCGGTCAAGATCGCCATCATCAACAACCAATGCCTCGGCATGGTGCGGCAGTGGCAGCAGCACTTCTACGACAACCGGATCTCCGCGACCAGCCTCCAGGTGCAGCCGGACTTCGTGCTGCTGGCGCAGGCCTTCGGGGCGCTCGGCCTGCGCGCCACGCGCGCCGACGAGGTCGAGCCGGTCCTGGAGCAAGCCTTCGCCCATCCGGGCCCGGTGATGATCGACTTCCGCGTGGCCCCGCAGGAGAACTGCTATCCGATGGTGCCGACGGGCTCGCCTTCGTCGAAGATGATCCTCAGCGACCCGGGCTGCGGCTGATGCGACACACGCTCTCCGTGCTGGTTTGCAACGAGTTTGGCGTGCTCTCGCGCGTCGTCGGCATGTTCAGCGGTCGCGGCTACAACATCGACTGCCTCAACGTGGCGCCGACCCTCGATCCGAAGATCTCGCACATCACCATCGTGACCGAAGGCGAGGACGAGGTCGTCGAGCAGATCTCGAAGCAGCTTCACAAGCTGATCGACGTGATCAAGGTGCTGGACCACACGGCGGGCACCTTCGTCGACCGCGAGATGGCGATGCTGAAGGTGGCGCCCCCGGCCGAGGCGCGGGCCGAGGTGCTCCGCATCGCCGAGATCTTCCGGGGCAAGATTGTGGACGTGGGACCCAAATCCTTCGTGATCGAAATGACCGGTGCGCGCGAGAAGATCGAGGCCATCGCGCGACTGCTCGAACCGCTCGGGCTGCGCGAGATGACCCGCACGGGCCCGCTCGCGATGCTGCGCGGCGTCTGATCCCTTTTTACCGAACGAAGCTTCGAGTCGAGGAGCAGATCTCCTATGAGCGCGCCGCCTCGCGATCCGTGGGCGCAGCTCCAACCCGAAGCCCGGCGTCGCAGGCGGCGCCGGGGGCGGGGCGGGCGCCGCGGCCTCCACCTGCTGCCGAACCTGTTCACGACTGGCAATCTGTTTTTCGGCTTCTACACCATCGTGCACGCGACGCTCGGCGATCCGGATCACGCGGCCATGGGCATCGTGTTGGCGATGCTTTTCGACATCTTCGACGGCCGCGTTGCGCGTCTCACGAACGCCACCAGCAAGTTCGGGGGCGAGTACGACTCGCTCGCCGATGTGGTCTCCTTCGGGGTGGCGCCCGCGATCCTGGCGTTTTCGGCAGGAGACCTCCGGCTGATGGGGCGCGCCGGCTGGGTGCTCGCCTTCCTCTACGTCGCCTGCGCCGCGCTTCGGCTCGCACGCTTCAACGTCTCGACCTCGCGCTACAAGGGACGCTTCGAGGGCCTGCCGAGCCCGGCAGCCGCCGGCATGATCGCCTCGACACAGTGGTTCGTGGACTTCGTGCAGCAGTCCTATCCGTGGAGCGCGCCGCCCTGGCTGGTGGCGATCGGCACGGGCGGGGTGGGCCTGCTGATGGTGAGCACGATCCCCTACCGCAGCTTCAAGGAGATCGACCTCAGGCACTCCTATGGGACGCTGGTCTTCCTGATCTGCGCGATCACGCTGATCGTGATCGAGCCGAGCGTCACGCTCTTCGTGATCGGGGTTGCGTACGTGCTCTCGGGACCGGCGGAGTGGGCCTGGCGCTGGCTGAAGGACCAGCCGCTCCCGATGATCGAGGCGTCCGAGCACTCCGAGCAGCTCGAGGAAGCGCCGCATGAGCACTGATTCCATCCTGTTGCTTCCGGGCGACGGTATCGGCCCCGAAGTCACGAGCCAGGCGCGCCGGGTGCTCGAGGCCGTCGGCCCGCGCTTTGGCCTGAAGCTCGCCTTCGAGGAGGAGCTGATCGGCGGCATCTCCATCGACCGGCGCGGCACGCCCCTTGCGGACTCCGTGCTGGAGAAGGCCCGGGCCTCGCGTGCGGTGCTGCTCGGCGCGGTGGGCGGACCGAAATGGGATGCGGAGCCGATCGACCGGCGGCCCGAGAAGGGGCTGCTGCGCATCCGCAAGCAGCTCGGCCTGTACGCCAACTTGCGTCCTGCCACGGTCTTCCCGGCGCTGGCCGACGCATCGCCGCTGCGACCCGAGATCGTGCGGGGCATCGACCTGCTGGTCGTGCGAGAGCTGACGGGCGGGCTGTATTTCGGCGAGCCGCGCGGCCGCGCGCTGGTGGACGGTCGCCGCGAGGCGCGCAACACCATGGTCTACGACGAGGTCGAGATCGCGCGCATCGCCCACACGGCCTTCGAGGCCGCGCGCTTGCGGCGGCGCCACGTGACGCATGTGCACAAGCAGAACGTGCTCGAGGTATCCCAGCTCTGGGTGGAGGTCGTCGAGGAGATCGCGAAGAAATACCCGGACGTGACGCTGGTCCACCAGCTCGTCGATTCCTGCGCCATGCTGCTGGTGAAGGAGCCGAGTCGCTTCGACGTGATCGTCACCGAGAACTTGTTTGGCGACATCCTCTCCGACGAGGCGGCCATGATCACGGGCTCCCTCGGCATGCTTCCCTCGGCGAGCCTTGGCGCTGGGGGGCTGGGCCTGTATGAGCCGGTGCACGGCTCGGCTCCGGACATCGCAGGCCTCGACGTGGCGAACCCGCTGGCCGCAATCTTGTCGGTCGCCATGCTGCTCGAGCACTCTCTCGGCGCGACCGAGGCGGCAAGAGGGGTACGCGACGCGGTGTCGGCGGTGCTCGATGCCGGTCACCGCACGG
>CAYGXT010000288.1:0-4734 GCA_964353695.1 uncultured Myxococcaceae bacterium | reverse complement strand
GAGGCGTGCAATGACATCATCGAACCAAAACCCGTTACCGACACTGGCAAAGAATGTCGCGCCAAGACCGACGCAACCGATGCTCTGAACTCGTCACCACGTGCCGTGTGCGCCGCGGCGACATCCGCCGTGAACACTTGGCCCAATACTGCGCAACCCGCAGTCATGCTGGCCATGTTGTTATTGAAAGTGCCGGCGTGCGAAATCACTGGTTTTCCTGCTGCCACTCGGCCACCTTCGACACTGGTGTCGTATTGATCGAGCAGATCGGCACGACCACCAAAGGCTCCAAACGAAAAACCGCCACCGATGTATTTGCCATAGGTCGTGATGTCGGCGTTGAACTCGGCGTCGCCGCCCATGAGCGACAACATGCCACGACGACCGTGTCGTGATGTCATGACTTCATCTGCAATCACCACCGCACCCACCGAACGCGCTGCGGCGAATGTGCGCCGAATGAACTCGGCATCTGCGGGCAAGCAACCAGCCGAACCCTGCATGGGTTCGATGATGATCGCGGCCAAATCTGAGCCGTACTGACGAATCGATGCTTCGGTGCCCGCGGCGTCGTTATAGGGAGCGATCACGAAGTCGTACGGCGAGTTCCAGGGCGCTGGCCCACTGACGAAATACAACACCCCGCCGTGATAACCACCCAAGAAAGACATCAGCTTCTTGCGACCTGTGGCTTGCATCGCGGTCGCAATCGCCATCAAGTTGGCTTCGGTACCCGAATTGGTGAAGCGCACGCGATCGATACCGAAGCGCTCACACATCAAGCGGCTCAGAGTTGCTTCGGACGGATGCACCCCACCAACACTCACGTTGCTATTGAGCGCGGCCATCACAGGATCAAGCACCCGCCGTTCGCTGTGCCCCAACAGGCCAGCTGTGTAGTCGCCCAAGAGGTCGATATACGAATGGCCATCGACATCAATGAGCGTCGCCCCCGACCCAGAAGCAAAGGCCAACGGAAATGGGGCGTGAGTCAGAACCGTGCGAGTGTGACCACCAGGCATGAACTGTCGGGCCTCGTCATAGTGGCGACGACTGCCAGGATTGCGATCAGAAAACTCTCGACGAACTTGGGTGACCTGATTAGAGAACATGACCCGAGCGTAGGTCATAGACGCTGATGCTCAAGTCTCGGGTGGAGATGAACTCTGGAAGCGTGGGAAGAACAAGCGGGTGGTGCCCGCTCACGCCCGACAAGAGTTGAGTAGCCCGGGGGAGAACCTACGCTCCAATGGCGGCCACATCGAAAACGAGTGATGCCTACGCACATAGATGCGCTAACTGGACGCCATGCAGACGCGGGTTCGATTCCCGCCGCCTCTACCACTCTTACCGCGGCCGTGCCGCCAGGTTCGGGGTGCGCGCCGTCAGTCGTTCAGCTTGATGTCGCGGGCGCTCTCGCGCGCGTCCTGCTTCGTATCGCGCTTGTCCTGCCGGCACTCCGCGCGGCTCTTCTCGTCGCCATCCTTGCATTCCTGCTTCGCGTCGCGCGCCGTGTCGCGGCCGGTCTGCCGTGTGTCCCGCGCACCCTGGCGATCGTCGCGCCGATCGCTGCGCCGCGCCGATCCTTCCGTCTGCGCGAAGCCCGTGCTCGGCGCGACCAGCGAGCCGGCGGCGACCAGCGCCAGCGTTGCTACGGCCATCCGAAACATGCGTTGCATGGACACTGGATCTCCTTTTGGGTTTCGTCGACGGGGTCTACGTTCGTTCGGCGACGATGCTATCAGCGAGGATTCCGTCGATCAATCTCGGAGATCTCGAGGCTCCGCTACCGAAGAGCTAGGATCTGTCCGGGCCGTGGCCCCGCAGACGGGCCCGGCGCGCACGGAGACTCGCCCTCCAGATGAAACCGGAGAAGTGAAACAAGATGACGATGGACCATCCCGCACGTCTGGCCTCGCAGCGCTCCATGGAGATCGTTCAGAAGAAGGGCGACAACGCCAAGGAGCGATGGCTGGCCCTTTTCGCCGATGACGCGATCATCGAGGATCCGATCGGTCGCTCGCCGTTCGATCCGGACGGGCAAGGGCATCGCGGCAAAGCGGCCATCGCCGCGTTCTGGGACATGGCCATCGCCAGCGTGGCGCTGAAGTTCGAGATCGAGAAATCGTACGCCTGTGGCTACGAGGTCGCGAACGTCGGGACCATCACCTCGACGCTTCCCGACGGGAAGTCCATCGACGTTCCGGGAGTGTTCACGTACCGGGTCGATGACGAGGGAAAGATCGTCGCGCTCCGCGCCTACTGGGAGCTCGACAAGATGATGGCCGCCTTTGGTGGTTGAGCCGATCGGGAGTTGACAGTCGACCACGGCACGCCACGCGCGCGCCACGGCATGCCCGGCACAACAGCCAGCCGCCGTTCAGTGTGACGAGTGCACCCGCGACCTAACGACCCGCCCCACCTCGCGGCTCGAGCACGAAGAACCACGCATCCCCGGTTGCCGCCAGGTCTGCGGTCAGCGGCGCACCGTACTTGCGCTTCACCTCCGCCGCGATCCCTGCGAGCGTGGCTTGATCGTCGAGGATGCGCACGAGCTGCCGCTCGTAGCGCTTGCCGTCGATGCGGACGATCGCGCGGCCGTCCTTCTCCGCGTGCGCAGGCCACTTCTTCCACACCTTGCCGACCGCCGAGTTCATGTAGCCACTGACGACGTAGAGCTTCTTGTCGTACACCTCGAGCCAGATCGTCCGCGAGAGCGGGGGCTCGACGAGCTGGAACTCCATCTCCGGAATGTCGCGCGCAAACGTCCAGTCCGGCTCGGGCCCCATGTAGAGTTCGCCTGCCTCGAGCGGCCCACCAGGAATGATCGCGAGCGGGCCGTCCCAAAACCGTGCGCCGAACACGACCAACAGCCCCGCGAGAATCAGGACGCCGATCGCGCCGGCCACCCACTTGAGAAATTGCATCGAAGCTCCCTTGCGCTGGCGGTGCGCTCAAAGTGAGAGGTCCGCAGTTCGCCGGCTTTCCGGCGCTCCCAGGCTCCCAGATCCCGGGCATTCTACGCCGTTGGCAGGCTGCCGGGCCGGGCAACAAGGCGAGGCGGACACGATAGACCGTTGCAACATGGACCCTCGTCATCGGGAGCCCCACCGCGCGGCACTTGCCCTATTCACCCTTCCCGCGTTCGACCAGCCGCACCTCGCGCTGCGGGAAGGGGATCTCGATGCCGGCGGCCGCGAAGGCATCGGTAAGCGCCACGGCGACCTCGGTCTTCACCACCGGCAGGCGGTCGCCATCCACGACCCAGACCCGGAGCTCGAAGTCGATCGAGCTCTCACCAAACCGGATGAAGAGGGCGGTCGGCTCTGGATACGGGAGCACCTCGGGATGCTTCTTCGCCACGTCCGCCAGCAGCGCGAGCACATCCGCGAGGCGCGTTCCGTAGGCAACGCCCACGGCGATCTCGAAGCGCCGCGAGCGGTCCGAGAGCGTCCAGTTCGTGACGCGCTCCGAGATCAGGCTCGAGTTCGGGACGATCACCTCGGCACCGGAGGAACTACGGATCGTGCTCGAGCGGATGCCGATCCGCTTCACCTCTCCGATGATGTCACTCAGCTGCACCGTGTCGCCGATCTGGATCGGGCGCTCGAAGAGCAGGATCAGGCCCGATACGAAGTTGTTCACGATGGTCTGAAGACCGAACCCGATGCCCACGCCAAAGGCGCCGCCCAGCACCGTGAATCTGTTGAGGTCGAGGCCCATCCCCGCCAGCGCGAGCAAGAAACCGCCGAGCAGGATCGCATAATGGACCAGGCTCGAGATCGCGTATGGCGCGCCGTGAGCGAGCGCGAGCCGCGGGTAGACCTCCTCGCCCAGCACGAAACGCGTAAAACGTGAGATCAGGAAGGCGGCCCAGACGGTGATCCCGAAGGCGAGGATCTCGCCGAGGGAGAGCGTGAGGGCGCCGAAGCTCAGGTCTGCGGCGAGGATCTCGCTCACAGACTCCCCCGAGACTCCGAGGACTTCGAAGCCGCTCACCATCGCTAAGATCCACAATCCGCCGGCGAGCCAACCGATGCCGCGGCCGACTCGCTGCTCGAGCAGGTCGCGGTGTCGCTGCACCATGCGCAGTGTGGAGAGAGGGCGCACGCGCAGCAGGAACGTGGAAAGGCCGCGCGCCGCACGGGCCGCGGCGTAGAGCGCCATGCCGGAGTAGACGGCGCCAAGGGTCGAGAACGCGAGGAAGCGAGCGAGCTGCATGTAGCCCATCACCGCCGCGCCGAGCGCCCCCGCAAACGCTACCGCGAGCAGCCGTTCGACCCCGCTCAGGAGACGGAGCTCGTGCACCTCGTGGGCAGCGAGCTCGAGACCGCGCAGACGGCCGGGCCGCAGGATCCAGAGCATGATCCCGAGACCCGCCGTCATCTCGGCGGCGAGCACGAGCTGCTCGAGCAGCGGCGCCGTCGCGACCAGGTCGCGGACGCGGTCGACGAAGAAGAACCCGGCGAAGGTGTAGACCAGCCACAGGAGCCGGGGATGCACCAGCCGGCGCAGGATCCTCAGCACCGGCAGGAACGAAAGCAACGCAACCGCGTTCACCAGCAGGCGCGGTAGCTCGGGATGCAGCCAGAGCGACGAGATCAGCGTGAGGACGAGAGCGGCAGAGTAGGGAAACTCGAGCACGCCGAGCGCATCGCGCAGGGACGGATCGCGCTGGACCCAGCGGGCGGTGCGCACGCGAGCGGTGCGGAAGAGCAGGACGAGGACACCGAA
>CAYGXT010000287.1:0-4739 GCA_964353695.1 uncultured Myxococcaceae bacterium | reverse complement strand
GGCCGCGAGAGGTCGCGCCGCCCCGGCCTCTCGCCCCAGCGATGGCCCTCAGGCGAGGGTCGCGAGCGCGAGCCCTTCGGCCTCGGCCACGAGCTCCTCGAGCAGCACGAGGCCGCCTTCCCAGAACGCCGGGTCGCCGATGTCGAGGCCGACCTTGCGGAGCAGGGCCGGCGGCGTCTCGGAGCCGCCCGCGCGCAGCAGTTCGAGATAGCGCGGCACGAATGCCTCGCCTTCCTCGTCGTAGCGCCGCAGCAGGGCCAGCACCAGCAGCTCGCCGAAGGCATAGGCGTAGCAGTAGAAGGGCGAGTGGACGAAGTGCGGGATATAGAGCCACCACCAGCCGTAGTCTTCCCCGAGCTGCACCGAGTCGCCGAACATGGGCCGGTTCGCCTCGAGCCAGAGCTGGTTCACGCGTTCGAGTGGGAGCTCGCCTTCGCTACGGCGGGCCGCGTGGGCGCTCTCCTCGAAGCGGGTCATCGCCACCTGTCGGAAGACCGTGGCAAACGCATCCTCGAGCTTGCCGCAGAGCAGGGCGAGCCTCACCTTCGGGTCGCGCTCGTCCCGCAGCAGCCGTCGGAAGACCAGCATTTCGCCGAAGACGCTGGCGGTTTCGGCCGTGGTCAGCGGTGTGTCCTGCTCGAAGAGTCCCTGCACGCGCGCCAGCGACTGGTGTACGCCGTGGCCGAGCTCGTGGGCCAGGGTCATCACGTCGCGCAAATTTCCGGTGTAGTTGAGCAGCACGTACGGATGCAGCTTGGGAGTCGTCGAGGCGCTGAAGGCGCCGCCGCGCTTTCCCGGCCGCAGCTCGGCGTCGATCCAGCGGCGCTCGAAGAACTCGCCGGCTACGCGCGCCATCTCGGGCGCGAAGTCGGCGTAGGCCTCGAGCACGATGCGCTTCGCCTCGGCGAAGGGGCGGGAGCCGACCTCGCCCGGGATCGGTGCATAGCGGTCGTAGTCCGCCAGCGTCTCGAGCCCCAGCAGCTTCGCCTTCAGGCGGTAGTAGCGCGAGACCAGCGCGAAGCGGCGCTCGCAGGAGCTGAGCAGGGCGCTCACGCTGGCAGCATCGATCTCGTTGGCGAGATGGCGCTCGGCCGGCGGCGTCTCGAAGCGCCGCAGACGATCCTGAACGGCCTTATCCTGCAGCAGCGTGTTGAAGACGAAGCCGAGCGTGCGGGCGTGCTCCCGCAGCCCGGCCGAAAGAGATCTTGCCGCTGCCTTGCGCAGGGGCCGCGAGGGCTCGTGGAGCTTTGCCAGCAGCTCCTCCTCGCCGAGCTCGATCGTGCGGCCGTCCATCTCGAGCGAAAAGCGCATGCCGGCCATGATCTCGTCGAAAAGCCGCGAGAAGGCGCGGCGGCCGGTGGTGGCCGTCTCCTCGAGCAGGCGCTCCTCCGGCTCTGAGAGCACGTGGGGGCGCCAGCGGCGAGCCGACTCTAGAAAGTGTCGTCTCCTCGAAAGCGCCGGATCCTCGAGCAGGCGCGCAACCGTGGCCTCGTCGAGGGCCACCCATTCGAGCTCGAAGAAGAGGATCGTGTTGCGGATCTCGCTGGCACGCTCTTGCACGTGCTGGAGCAGCGCACCGTGGCGCGGTAGCGACGTGTCGGCGGCAAAGAGCAGACCGGAGTAGGCGCGCGCTCGGGCGACGGGCTCGTCGAGGGCCTCGAGAGCGTCCACGGCGCTGGCGAGCTCGGCGGCGCTGAGCGCGCCGATGCGGCCCCGGTAGCACGCCGCGAAGGCCTGCGCGCCCTCGAGGCTCCGTGCGAGGTCGGCCTCGAGGGCCGGATCGTCGGGTCCGGCGTAGAGGTCGCCGAGGTTCCAGCGTACGCCGGCGGCGGGGCCGCCTTCCGGCTCGGCCGCTGCCTGCGTTGAGTTCGGCTGCGTCATGGGGCGCGCAGCATACCGCGGTAGACTCGCCGCCACGATGAAGGGTCCTTTGCCGGCGCCCGTGCTCGATGCCGGAGGCCTCCGTCTGCGTGGGCTCTCGTGGCCCGCAGCCGGCGTGGCCGAAGGGCCGGCTGCGCCGCAGGTCCTGCTGCTCCATGCGACGAGCTTCTGCGCGGCCGTCTGGGAGCCGGTCTGGCGCGCGGCCTGTGCCGCGGGCGCGCCGGTCGCGAGCGCGCTCGCGACCGATGCGCGCGGGCACGGAGAGAGCGACGCACCGTCGGCGCCCGAGGCCTACGCGTGGACGCGCTTCGTGGACGATGCGGTTGCGTGGATCGACGCGCTTCCGGCGCTGCTGCCGGGCGGCTCCGAGCCGGATGCGGGCGTGGTGCTGGTCGGCCACTCCAGCGGCGCTACCACGGCGCTCGCGGCTGCTGCCGCGCGGCCCGAGCGCGTACGCGGCGTGCTGGCCATCGAGGCCGTGCTCTACGACACGCCCTTGCCGGGAGCCGATGTCGACTCGTACCTCGGAAGCCGCTTCATGGCGGCGCAGGCGCGCCGGCGGCGTGCGCGCTTCGAGAGCCTCGAGCAGGCACGCACACGCCTGTCTGCGCGGCCGCCCTACGCCGGTTTCGCGCCCGAGTCGCTGGATGCCTTTCTCGCGGGCGGCCTGGCAGCGCTGCCCTCCGGCGAGGTCGCGCTGCGCTGCGCGCCTGAGATCGAGGCGGCCTGCTACGACGGCGCGGCGGCCCTCGATCTCTGGCCCGCCATCGGCCGCATCGCCTGTCCGCTGCGACTCGTGGCGGGGACGAGGGGCTTCATGCCGCCCGCGCTCGTGCAGCGCATGCTCGAGACGCTGCCGGGCACGCGCGTCGAGGCGGTCGAGGGCGGTACCCACTTCGTGGCCCTCGAGCAGCCAGCCCGCGTAGGCGACGCCTTGGCGCGTTTCTTGCGCGAAGTGACAAAGATCCGTGTCGCCTGAGCGCAGGGGCGCCGCGCCGCGGCGGATCCTGCATGCCGACATGGACGCCTTCTACCCGTCCGTCGAGCAGCGCGATCGCCCGGAGCTGCGCGGGCTTCCCGTGATCGTCGGCGGAGCGGGAAGGCGAGGCGTCGTCTCCTCCGCGAGCTACGAGGCGCGCCGCTTCGGCGTACATTCGGCCATGCCGACGGGCGAGGCCCGGCGCCTCTGTCCGGAGGGTATCTTCTTGCCAGGCGACATGGCGCGCTACGTGAGAGAGTCGAAGCGTATCTTCGAGATCTTCCGTCGCTTCGCGCCGCTGGTGGAAGGGCTCTCCCTCGACGAGGCCTTCCTCGACCTGACCGGGAGCGAGCGGCTGCTGGGCAGCGCTCGCGACGTGGGGCAGGCGCTGCGGCGAGCCATGCGCCAAGAAGTCGGACTCGCGGTCTCGATCGGCATCGCATCCGTAAAGCTCGTGGCGAAGATTGCGAGTGACCTCGCAAAGCCCGATGGGCTGCTGGAGGTGGCGCCCGAGGAGGAGAAGGCTTTTCTGGCGCCGCTGCCCATCGGCAGACTCTGGGGCGTGGGGCCGGTGGCCGAGGCGAAGCTCGTCGCGGCCGGACTGCGTACGATCGGCGATCTCGCAAACGCCGATGCGAAACGCGTCGAGAGCCTGCTTGGAAGCCACGGCCAGGGGCTCGCGCGGCTTGCGCGCGGAGAAGATGCGCGACCCGTCGACCCCGTGCGCGCCCCGGTCTCGATCTCCGAGGAGAGCACCTTCGCCGGGGATGTCTCGGAGCGCGCTCTGCTCGAGGCCACGGCGCTCACGCATGCCGAGGCGGTGGCGAAGCGGCTGCGGCGCGAGGGGCTGCGGGCTCGCACGGTCGTGCTCAAGCTCAAGCTCGCGCAGCGCCGCCGGCCCGGGCCGCGGGGTTTCGATCTCGTCACGCGGCGAGCAACACTTCCCACGGCGACCGACGACGGCGACGCGCTCTATCGCGAGGCGCGCAGGCTGCTGGAGCGCGCGGCGCTCGCAGAGCCGGTGCGGCTGCTGGGCGTGGGCGTCACGGGCCTCGAGCCGTATGCGGCGCGGCAGTCAGGCCTCTTCGACGAGCCGGTCGCCGACGCGCGGCGCGACCGGCTCAACCGCGCGCTCGACGCCGTCGCCGAACGTTTCGGCGCGGGAAGTGTCGTGCGGGCGGGGGCCGCGCCGGCTGAGCGGGCAGGCCTCTCGCTCCAGATCAAGCGGGGCGAGTGAGGCTTGCCTCGGCAGGTCTTGGCTCGGCTACGCCTGGTCGAGCGCTCTTTGCGCTTGCTTCTCCCAGCGATAGATCCGCATCGGCGGCATGTTCAGCAGCTCCGTCTGTACGCGCGCCGGGCCGAAGATCTGGCGGCCGAGGATCTCCACGCGGTCTCGCACCTGGTAGGCCACGAAGCGGCCGCCGGTGGCGAGCACGTGGTGCACCTCACGTACGATGGCGAGGCCGAGGCCCTTCGGCATGGTCGAGAACGGGATGCCGGAGAGCACGACGTCCGGCGCCGGAAGCCCGTGCGCCTTCAGCGCACCCGTGATGTCCTCCGCACTTCCGACGTGCACGATGAGGCGCGGGTCACGGATGGAGGTTGCAATCAGTCGCGCGAAGCGGGGATTGATCTCGATGGCGAGCAGCGTCGCGTCGGGGCGCATGCTGCGGAGCAGTGCGCGCGTGCTGCCACCTGTTCCGGGACCGAGCTCGACGACCAGCCGCGCGCGATCGACCCGCGCCTCGCGCACCACACGCCGCATCAGGAAGCGTGAGCTCGGGATGATCGAGCCGACTTCTTTGGGCTTGCGCAGGAAGGCTTGAAAGAAGGCGATGCGGTGCTCGGGAGCGGACTGCTGCCGCCGGGGGGTGGGGGG
>CAYGXT010000286.1:0-4740 GCA_964353695.1 uncultured Myxococcaceae bacterium | reverse complement strand
CCGGAAAGCTACCCTCGACGTGAAGCAGCCGCCCCGAGGGGGCCGACTGTTCGGCTACCGATCGGATCGCGAGGATCGGGTCGGTCTGCGCCGCGCGGGCAGGCAGCGGCAACGCCAGCGACGCCAGCGCCACCGTGAGCCAGGCGACGCGGCATAGGGCCGCACGGCATCTCATCGAATACGTGTTGTGGATCGACACGGCTACTCCAGCTCGAACTTCTCGAGGCGATAACGAAGTGTGTCTCGCGAGAGCCCCAGCAACACGGCGGCCCGCGTCCGGTTTCCGCCCGTGCGTGCCATCGCCTGCTGGATCAAGCTGCGCTCCAGCGTTGCCAGATCCATGCCGCCCTCGGGGAGCAAGAACTCGGAGCTCGGAACTGCATCCTGCGTTGCGGGCCTTTCATTCCAGATGGTTCCTTGAAAGTCGTCCACGTCAAGCTCCGCCGAAGCACCGAGGAGAACTGCGCGCTCGATCACGTTGCGGAGCTCACGCACGTTGCCCGGCCAGCGGTAGGCTACGAGCAGCGCTTCGCCGCCTGCGCTGATCGTCCGAGGACGGCCTCCGTAGAGTGCACCGAGCTCCTGACCGAAGTGTCGCGCCAGGAGTCCTATGTCGCCCTTCCGTTCGCGCAGTGGCGGGATCTCGAAGCAGAGCACGCTCAGCCGATGCAGCAGGTCCTCGCGGAAGGAGCCATCGCGCACCGCCGCGTCGAGGTCGCGGTTGGTGGCGGCGATCACATGCACGTCTACCGGACGATCGCGGTTCGAGCCCAGTCGCCGAATCCGCTTCTCCTCGATCGCCTTCAGGAACTTCGCCTGGAGGCTGAGCTCGAGATGGCCGATCTCGTCGAGGAATACGACCCCGGCCTCCGCCGCTTCGAACAGGCCGCTTCGTGCGCTCTTGCCGTCGGTGAATGCGCCGCGCTCGTGACCGAAGAGTTCGGCTTCCACCAGCGTCGCCGGCATGGCCGTGCAGTTCACCTCGATGAACGGCCCGCCACCGAGCTCCTCGTGGATTGCGCGCGCCATCACGCCCTTGCCCGTTCCCGTCTCTCCGGTAATCAGGATGGGCGGCCGTTTGCCCGGTGGAAGCCCGGCAGCCCGCAGGCGGCCCACCTGGGTGAAGATCGTGCGCAGCCGGGGATCTTCGCCCACGGGGCCGCCCTGGAGGTCGTGCGTGCGCTCGCGCAGATACACAAGCTCCCGGTCACGCCGCTGCTGCATCACGATCCGCTGGACCGAGAGCCGCAGTTCGTCGAGATCGAGGGGCTTTTGGAGATAGTCGGTGGCCCCGCGACGCATTGCTTCCACGGCGTCGCTCACGGAGCCGTAGGCCGTCATGATCATCACGGCCAACGTCGCGTCGAGCTGACGGATGTCGAGCAGGAGATCGAGACCGGAGCGATCTGGGAGCCGCAGATCCAGGATCACGAGATCCGGATGGACCTCCCGGACCAGCTTCAGCCCCGATTCACCGGTATCGGCGGCCTGCACCTCGTGTGCGCTCCCTTCGAGCGCCCGCACTAGCTGCCTCGAGAGCAGCTCCTCGTCTTCGATGATCACGATGGAGGCCATCGTCTCAGTTTACCAAAACCCGCCCGCGGCCCGGCGGAGCGGATCGTCCATCTTGGCCACCGTCAGCCGCAGTCGGTTCCCGCGGCGACGGCGCGTCCCGAGCCCCAGCGCGCCATGCCCCAGATCGCTGCCCCAAGAGCCGCCAGGCCGCCGGCGACTACCGGCGCGTTCCAGACCTCGCGCGGCAGGTTCTCCCAGAGACCGAAGAGGCCGAAGGCGATGAAAATCAGCGCCGCGCCCCATTTGACCGCCCGCTCGGGGATGCGCTTGCCCATCACGATCCCGACGACGATACCGATGGCATCGGCAATCATCATCCCGGCCGTGGTCCCCATCCAGACCGACCAGATCGAGTTGTACTGGACGGCAAGGGAGATCGTCGCCAGCTGCGTCTTATCCCCCATCTCGGCGATGAAGAAGGCCACCGCAACCGTCCAGAATGGGCTGAAGCTGTAGCGCTCGTCCTCGCCCTCGAGACGGTCGCCGCGAATCGTCCAGAGACCAAAGAGGATGAATGACGCGGCGGCGGCAATCTTGATGGTCGCGAGCGGCACGACCGTGGCCAGCCAGCTCCCGGCCGCCGCTGCCATCAGATGGTTTGCCATGGTGGCGACGAGGACGGCCCACATGACCGTCTGCCAGCGGAACCGGGCGGCAAAGGCCATCGCGAGCAGCTGGGTCTTGTCGCCCATCTCGGCGAGGACGACGAAAGCCAGGGAGGCGAGAAATGCGGTCATGCGAACCTGCCTGCCCGGCTCGTGCCTGCGTTTCGAATCCGGTTCATGGTCCCCGCCCGCGACTCTCCGCGCACCTCGCGCCGCACTGCCCGGGACAGTACAGTCGGCGGCTTCGTACACGGCCGGATATAACGTCAGTCACATCCGCATGGGAATAGGCTCAGGACAGGCTCAGAACAGCCGCTTGGACGCCAGGGCCGCGCCCTCGGAGAGCGCTCGCAGCTTTGCCCAGACCACGTCGGGCGAGACGGCGGCGAAACCCGCCGCCGTCTCGAAGCCGCAGTCGGTGCCCGCCAGCACCCGCTTCGGGTCGCCCACTACGAGGGCCGCGCGTTCGATGCGCTCGGCGACCACCTCGGGATGCTCGACATAGTTGGTCGTGGTGTCGATCACGCCGGGCACGAGAAGGGCACCCTGCGGGAGGATCCCCCGCGCGAACAGCTGCACCTCGTGGGAGTGGCGCGGGTTCGCGAGCGAGATGAGAAAGCCGCCCACGCTCGCACGGGCGATCTCCGCCCAGATCTCTTCGAGGCCGACGTCCAGGTCGTGAGGCCCGCCGTAGTTGCCCCAGCACACGTGCAGACGCACGCGATTGCGAGGGATGCCCGTGAGCGCCGTGTTCAGCGCGTCGATCACGCTGCGCACGAACGCGAGGAAGTCGCCGAGGGGCTTGCCATGGAACAGCGTATGACGCTCCATGGCGAGATCGGGCGCATCGATCTGCAGCACGAAGCCCGCCTTCGCGATGGCCTCGTATTCGTGCCGCAGGGCAGCGGCGACGGCGCGCACGTAGTCGTCGAGGCTGGCGTAGAAAGCATTCTCCATCGCCGCCGCCACGATCCCGGGCGAGGGCGACGACATGAAGGCTTCGACGTAGCGCCCTTTGTGCGGCGCCAGCAGGCGCGAGAGCTGCGCGCACTCGGCCTCGATCGGCGCGTGGCCGAGGTACTCGACGGCGCTCGTGGCCCGCGGCGCCGTCATCAGGCTCACGTTCGCGGTAGTCGAGAGGCTGCGCACGAGCTGCTCGACGTAGCCTGGGTAGCGGATCAGGTCGGCCATGGCCGGGCGCTGGCTCGTGCCGCTAAACCCGCGCATGCGGTGCTTGAGGTAGGTGAAGAAGCTCTCGCGCCCAACCTCGCCGTTGTTCACGACGTCGATGCCGCACGCGAGCTGCTGCGCGATCACGGCCTCCGTGGCCTGCTCTGCGGCCACAGCGAGGGCCGCCTCGTCGACCGGCTGTCCGGCCGACTTCGCGGCCAGCAGCACCGTGAGGGGACGCGGGCGCGGAAGGCTCCCGGCGTGGGTGGTGAGGATGCGGTGGGCGCTTCGCTGCATGATGCCGTACGCGCGACTCGCGCGGTCGCGCTTTCGCTAGGCGGGCGCCACGACCGCGAAACCGAGCGAGGTCGCAGCGTCTGCCATGCCCCGATCGTAGGTGACGACGGCGTGCAGCGCCGGGGCAACGAGCTGCGCCGCCGCAAGATGAATGGCATCGAGGGAGCGCAGCCCGGTCGGCTCCAGCATCCCCGCGGCGTCGAGCAAGGCGTCATCGAGGCGGATCATGTCGATGTTCCGCAAGAGCCGTCGGGCAGCTTCGAGCGCCACCGGACCCAAGGGCCGCACGGAGCGCAGGACCTCGGTTCGCGCCAGGCCGCAGGAAATCCGCGCCGGCTCGCGCCGCAGGTAGGCGCGCAGGGCACGCGATTCGGGCTCCGACACGACCAGCTTCACGAGAGCCGAGGAGTCGAGATACACCATGACCGGCCCTTCGCTCAGCGTTCGGCGGCGCGGAGGCTGGCGAGACGACGGGACGGCCGCCGAGATCCACGGGGCAATCGGAGAGGCGGCCCCAGCGCCAGCAGATCGCCCTCGGCTCTCACGAGGCGCCCGGCTGCCTCGAGGGTGTCGAGCACGCTCCCAGGCGTGATGGGCGACAGGATGGCGACGGGACGACCGCGGTCGGTCACCTCGAGCCTCTCTCCCCGCTGTACGCGACGCACGGTCGCGGCCGCGTTCTGCTGGAGCTGCCGCACACCGATCTTTTCCATGTGCGGCATTGTAGCACATCGGGCATGTGCAGCGCTTGCGATAAGTTCCGCGCGTGCCCGATACCCTCTTCAAACGTGACGGCGATGTCTACCTGCCTACCGACCTGGCGCGCGGACCGTGGTCGCCCGACGCGCTGCATGGGGGGCCGGTCGCGGCGCTGATCGCGCACCTCGCCGAGACGGCGCCCGCTCCGGGCCCGATGCACCCGGCTCGCCTCACGCTGGAGCTGCTGCGGCCGGTGCCGCTCGCACCACTTCGGGCATCGGTGCGGATCCTGCGCCCGGGCAAGAAGGTGCAGCTCGTCGAGGCGTCACTACACGCAGGAGACGTCGAGGTGGCGCGCGGCACGCTGCTGAGGATTCGCACCGAACAGATCCTG
>CAYGXT010000285.1:0-4752 GCA_964353695.1 uncultured Myxococcaceae bacterium | reverse complement strand
CGGCACTTGCACGACGCCGAACTCATCGGCCTTCTCCGCGATGGCGCGCCCGAGCGCAACCAGATCCTGCTGCACGCCCCGCCGCCAGGCGATGGCATCCTTGCGTGCGGCGCGCCGCTCGCGACCCGGGAGCAGCGATCCACTCCCCGCCTCCTTCGGTCGCCCGAAGACTTCGTCGATGCGCGCCAACACCTCCTCGGGCCGCACGTCCTGGGCATAGACCTCGTCGGCTACACCGGCGAGCTCGTGCGCCTCGTCGGCGATCGCGTGCACGAAGGCAGGATAGTCCGGTGGCCAGCGCAGCAGCAGGTCGTGATTCGCCACCACGATCTGCGCCTCGGTCAGCGCCGCTCGGCGGCGGCCGAACGGGCAATCGCGACAGCCCGCGCACTGCTCGCGCGTACACTGCTCCGAACGCGTCGTGACGGAGCGCTGGATCAGATCACGCAGCCACTTGAAGCGGTAGAGCAGCGCCCCGGGAATCGCGCGCAGCTCACCCTGCGGCCGAATCCGCGCGCAGGCCTCGAGCACGGCGTAGGCCATGCGCTCCTCGGGGAAGATCCGCGACTCGCGTCCCTCCTCGAGAACGCGGGCTAGCCTTCGCTCGCATGCATAGTTGGCGCGGCCCTTCATCGAGAGTGCGCGCAGCCCGGGCCAGCCGAGCAGGCGCGCCGCGGCTCCGATGTCCTTCTCCAGGAGCTGGTCCTGCAGCAGCTTCGTACGCGTCGAGATCACGACCGGATCGCGCCGCGCTCCCACCGGCCGTGTCATCACGAACGGAATCGCCGCTGCGAGATACGCCAGCGACTTGCCCACGCCCGTACCACCCTCGAGCAGCAGCACGCCTCCCTGCTTCAGGTTCCGCACGAAGTGACGCGCCAGGCGAATCTGCTCCTCGCGTACGCGGTAGCTGCGGAAGTGGCGACGCCCGCGCGCCTCGTCGGCAAGAACGGCGGCGATGGCCTCCTCCTCGAAAGGTACGGGTGCCTCCAGCGACTCACCGATCTTGAGCCACGGCGTCTCGACCGGAGCCGGCTGCCACGGAGCGTCCTCGGGCAGCAGCGCAAGCCAGGGTGAATCGGGCGCAAAGTGTACGAGCGCGTCGCGAGCGGCGGCGTAGCGCGGCTCGCCGGCCCGAGATCCAGCGGCAACCCGAGACAGGACGCGCGCCGCGTCGAGGGCATCGGATAGGGCGCGATGCCGCTCCTCCCTGCCGAGCAGGCGCCGCGTGAAGGTCTCGAGCCGCAGGTCCTGCGCATCGGGATGCGTGATGGAGAGGAGATCCTGGGTGTCGAGAAATCGCGCACTGGCAGCCTCGCGCATCCCTTCACGCTCGAGGAAGGCGCGCTCGAAGTCGGCGTTGTGGGCGATCAGGGCCCGGCCCGCCAGGCGCCCGGCGAGTGCGTCGCGCAGCGTGCCGATCTCTGGCGCGGAGGCGACGAGCTCGTTCGTGATGCCCGTCAGCCGCGTGATGGCGGCCGGAACGCCGCGCGCGGGCCTGATCAGCGTCTCGATCGTCGTTACCCCTGGAGAGCCAGGGTCGACGAGCAGCGCGCCCACCTCGAGGATCTCGGCACGCGGATCCTCCGAGAGCCCGGTCGTCTCGAAGTCGAGTACTGCAAACGGACCCACCAGCCCGGCGAGCGCCTGCAACGCTGCGCCGTCGATTCCAAGCTCAGCCGGATCGCAAGACCGTTCGGCGAGCACCGCCTTCCCGTCGGGCTCAGACGTAGACGCCGCCCTTGTACTCGCGGTCCTGGCGGATCACGACGTTCACGAGCGCCGGCTTGCCGGAGGCTGCCGCGCGCTCGAGAGCCGGCCGGATCTGCTCCGGCCGCTCGCAGTGCTCGCCATGCCCACCGAGCGCCTCCACCACCTTGTCGTAGCGCGTATAGTTGAGGAGCGTTCCCGCGAGGCGGTCCCAGCCATAGACGGCGCCCTGCGGGCGCATCATCTGACCCCAGGCACCGTCGTTGCCGACGACGCCGATGATGGGGAGCCCGAAGCGAACGGCCGTGTCGTACTCGAAGCCGTTCAACCCGAAGGAGCCGTCGCCGTAGACGATCACGACGCGCTTGCTGGGGTTGGCGATCTGCGCCGCCAGCGCGAACGGCATGCCGACGCCGAGCGTACCGAGGGGGCCAGGGTCCATCCACGCGCCCTCGCGCGGCACGGGTAGGATCTTCGCGGCCGTCGCGACGATGTCCCCACCATCGCCGATCACGATGCTGTCACCGAGGGTCGAGAGCCAGTCGCGCACCTCGCGGCACATGCGCTGCGGATCGATCGGCGTGGCGTCGCTGTTGAGCGCCGCTTCCACCCTTTTCTCCGCAGCCGCCTCCACCTGGCGCAGCTCGCCCAGCCAGCCGGAGAAGTCGAGCTTCGTGCCCGAATTCTTCATTTCCTCGAGCAGCAGCTCGAAGCTGCAGGCCAGGTTTCCGACCAGACCAACGTCGGCGCTGCGATTCATGCCGATCAGTGTCGCGTCCATGTCGAGCTGGATGATCTTCGCCGTGGCCGGGATGGTCTTGCCGAAGGCGAGCCGGAAGTCGAGCAGCGCGCCAGCGAGAATGATGAGGTCGATCTGCTTCATCGCATCGCGGCGCGAGCGACTCAGATACTGCGGCGAGGTGGGTGGGATCGTGCCACGTCCCATGCCGTTCGTGTATCCCGGCATCTTCGTCTCGCCCAGGAAGCTGTTCATGGCGGCGCTCGCCATGGACCATTTCACGCTCGTTCCCGCCATCAGCATCGGCTTCCGGCATTGTTGGAGGAGAGCCAGCGCCTCACGGATGTCGGCGCGATCCGGTGACAGCCGCGGCGGTGCGGTGCGGATGTTCGGAATCGGCGCCTGCTCCCACTCGGCCTGGCCCATGAAGACGTCCATCGGAATTTCGAGGAAGGCCGGACCGGGAACGCCGGAGACCGCATGGCGAATACCAAGCTCGATGTACTCCGGGATTCGCTTCGTGTCGTAGCAGGTGTCGGCCCATTTCGTGATAGGCCGCATCACGCTCACGTGGTCCATCTCCTGGAGCGAGCCGCGGCGCAGGTTCGAGAACGGCCCCTGTCCGCCGAACACGAGGATGGGCGAGTTCGCGCGCCAGGCATTCGCCACGCCCGTGACGCCGTCCGTCACTCCGGGGCCCGCCGTGATGGCGGCTACGCCGATCTTTCCCGGATTACAGCGCGCCCACGCGTCGGCGGCATGCACGGCCGCCTGCTCGTGACGCACATCGACGATGCGAATGCCCTCGTCGATGCAGCCGTCGTAGATCGGCATGATGTGGCCGCCGGAGAGCGTGAAGATGCACTCGACGCCAGCCTTCTTGAGAGCGCGGGCCGCGAGCTTGCCGCCGTGGACGGGCATGAAGACCTCGGATGGATGGGTCCGGGGACGGTATCACCCCTGCCGAGGGCTGGGCAACGCATCCCCCGAGCCCGCAATGTGTCGCAACCACCTGGCGCTCCATGGACCGCGGGTCGAGCCGCTGCTGCGCTCAGCGCCGGGCCCGAAGAAGCGCGGCCAGGCTGTCGCACCTATTTGCCGATCCTTCGGATCGGATCGCTTCCATCCCAGCCACACGCCGCCTCGCGGATGTGCTTGAAGAAGGCACCCTTGGGCCCGCTTACCTCGGAGAGCTCGACGATCGTTCCCGGGTGCGCCTCGGTGGCGAAGTAGACGAACCGGCCGTCGGGCCCACCCGCGCAGCCCGACTGCAGCGCGCGGTAGCCGAGCGTGCTGGTGCGCTCGAGGTCGGCGTCGAAGCGCTCCGTCCAGTAGGCGACGTGCTGCAGCCCCTCGTGACCTGCGCGCAAAAAGTCGCGGTAGCTCGACGGCGCATCGTTGCGCTGCTGGATCAGCTCGAGCTGCAGCGGCCCGGAGTTGCCGAGAGCGATGCTCACTTCCAGGTCGGAGGGCTCGCCGCGATACTGGAAGCCCGTAATCGGCGCGCGCTCCAGATAGAACCAGGGCCCGACGCCCAGGACCTCGACCCAGTGCTTGAGCGCCGCCTCGATGTCTCGAACCACGTAGCCGTTCTGCCGGATCTCGCCGAAGATGCGACTCATGCCCCGCCCTCCCTGTGCGCGAAACCGCGCTCCCGAAGCTGCCCCAGCGCACGCTGAGGGGCCCGTTATTCACACGCTCGCGCTGGAGATACCATTGGCAGACGATGCCCGCGAGCGCACCGACCGCCCCGGTGGCGGCCACCTGCCTCTGCGTGCGAGAGTGTTCGAACCGCGTGTCGGATCGCGCGTCGAATGCGTGGGGGGAGGAACATGACGGAGCAGAATCGACCTTTGCGCCAGCTGCCGGACTGGATTGCGGATCATATGCGCCGGTACCTGGAGACGAACGGCGCCGATGGGCACCTCTGGAACGGCGTGCCCACGCTCTTGCTGACCACGACGGGAAGGCGCTCTGGAGTGCCGCAGACGCTGCCGCTGATCTACGGCAGGGATGGCGCCCGCTACGTCGTCGTGGCGTCGAAGGGCGGTGCAGACCAACACCCGCTCTGGTATCTCAATCTGGTGGCGCAGCCGCAGGTGCAGGTCCAAGTGGCGGCAGATTGCTTTGCCGCACGGGCCCACACGGCCTCGGCGGCGGAGAGGCCGGCGCTCTGGTCGCTGATGGCGAAGCTCTGGCCGGCCTACGACGGCTACCAGAGGAAGACGAGCCGTACGATCCCGGTGGTCAACTCCCGGGCCCATTCCTTGAAGCTCGAGCGCATGAGCTCGAGCGTCTCGAAG